>JBJLBY010000001.1:0-15317 GCA_045567975.1 Candidatus Poseidoniales archaeon
GGTGTATTTATGTTTATCTAGATTGAAACGCAACTATAAAGAACCACGCGTTTGAATAAAGCTAATGGCTCCATGGTATCGCTCACATTTAGTTCCATTCATATTGGCTGTAATTGCTTTTATGATTATAACTACTGGCGGATGGATTCGTATAAATGATGCAGGAGAAAGTTGCCCTTGACTGGCCAACATGCTTTGGAACGTGGGGATTTGATGTCAGTCCAGAGGAACAGGAAGAATGGTGGGAAGAAAATCCTGATGAAATAGATTCTAGAGGTGAAAATCATAGATACACCACGTATCAAATTTTCACTGAATGGGCACATAGAGGACTTGTAGGGATAATTGGAATTCTTGTACTGTACAGTCACTATACTGCTTGGTCTCTAAAAGATGAAATTGGAAGCAGAACTCATAGAACTCACACAATAGCTACTGTTTTCCTAGTCTTTCAAGCAATTTTAGGATATATCACTGTTGACCTAGATAATGCTCCTTGGACAGTATCATTACATCTTTTCATGGCCCTAATGTTTACTTTAGCACTAATTACAGTAGGGTTATTCTGGTGGGAAGATCAAAGTGGGTTACCTGAATATCTGAAAGATGGGAATCAAAATAGTGAAATAAAGAATCTAATTTGGTACTCATTAGGAATACTACTAGTTCAATTGTTACTTGGGGCGTATCTCTCCACTAGTTACCACCGTGGTGCATGTAGTGTCGGTTTCTATGAAGGGTGGCCACTTTGTAATGGAAAGATTTTACCTTCGTTTGAACAGATTGGTGTTTTGATACAGACTAGTCACCGCTTCGCTGCAGCCATAATTCTTGGATTTCTACTCTGGGTAAGAACAAGGATTAAACTGAACGAAAATCAGAATATAGTTTCTAAAAGCTTTGATTTAGGATTGGCCATATATTGCTTTAATTTACTACTTGGAGGGCTCTACATTGTTTCAGCTGATTCTGGGGATTTTTCAGGCGCATTATCATTAGTACATCTATTAGTAGGAGTAGCGACTTTCTTGACACTGGCATTTGCATATCTGACATATATTGTGCCAAAGGTGGATTCATGAGCGAACAAAAACCGTCTCTAGCAAAAATTTATTGGATTCTGATGAAACCTAGAGTTGTCTTTTTGTTGCAAGCTACTGCAATCTGCGGTATTCTAACATATGACTTTAGAGAGGGTTATGATAATGGCAGAACCTACATAGATAGTCTGACAACTTCACTCATAGTTTTGCTTGGAGGATCATTGGCAAGCGGGGGCTCGATGGCCATAAATATGTGGTATGAAAGAGATATTGACCCTCTAATGGAAAGGACTGTGAACAGACCTATACCTTCTGGGTTCATTTCACCAAATCATGCCTTAGCTTTTGGAGTAGGTATTTGCTTGACTGGAATAGCTATAGTTAGTCTATTGACAAATATTAAGGCTGGAATTGTCACTGCTTTCAGCGCCTTCTTTTATGTTTTTGTTTACACAATGTTGTTAAAACGAAAAACGCCACACAACATTGTAATTGGAGGACTTGCTGGATCAACTCCACCTGCAATTGGCTGGGTTGCTGTTTCTAATGATTATAATGCAATTCTACCTTGGTTAATGGTACTTGTTATATTCATGTGGACGCCGCCTCATTTTTGGTCACTAACATTATCAAAAAGAAAAGATTACGGAGAAGCTGGCGTACCTATGTTACCTGTTGTAAAAGGTGAAGATGTAACTCGTAATCACATCTTTGCATACACTCTAATTCTCTTACTTTTGAGTGTTATAATCTTTGTAAATGGAAATGTAGGAATCATCTTCCTAACTTCCGGAATCATTTTGTCTGGATACTTTGTATTTCTATCATTTACATTAAGAAAAACCAAATCTGAGGAAGAAGCATGGAAATTATTTAAATTTTCTAATGCGTATCTATACACCTTATTTGCTACTCTAGTTTTAGATGCAGCTTATCAAATCAATTTTTAAATGAGAAATATACTTTATAACCCCGGTCTAAATGGAGCAAATACCTTGGATTATTGAGGACTCAAAATGTCACTAATTTACGACTTGATATATTTCGATAACCCATCTCTCTGGAACGATTTTGGAGGGACTAGCGGAGGCTTTGCTGGACTAACCTGGCAAATGATGATTTGGTCTGTTATTGTCGGTTTATTGGTTTTTGTTTGGCTTGGCTACAATATTATCATGTACAAGCACAAAGAGGGAGATCCTGAACCAAGAGATGCCCTAAAAGCGGGAGTATTTCCTCATGAAAGGGGAAATGTTAAAATCGAATTAGCTTGGACAATAGCTCCTTTAATTTTAGTAATCTGGTTGACTTTCATTTCACTAGGGCCATTAGATTATCTTTGGGATGTACCTGATGAAGATGAAACAGACTTGGTTGTTGATGTGACTTCAGCCCAGTGGTACTGGTCTTTTAGCTATGAAGAAGGATATGTCAAACCATCTAATTTCAATGCCTGTTCAAGCAACATTGGTTGTTTGGAAATCCCACACGGCAGTATTGTACGTTTTAACATATATGCTGAAGATGTTTTACATGCATTCTATATCGTAGAAATTGGTGTGAAACAAGATGCAGTGCCTGGACTTGAGACCTTAGCATGGGTTGATACTAATGACGTAAGTCCTGGTAAATACAGCATTTACTGTACAGAATACTGCGGAAAAACACATTCTGGAATGCTAGCTGATTTGTACATAACGGTGGCTGAATAAACATGAGAAGTTTGAAAATCTTAAGCATTGGATTTTTAGTTTCTATACTGGTCGCAGCCTCAGCATTCCCTGTTGGAGAAACTTCACCCAATGGAATTGAACCTGGCGTTCAAGAAAACAGCGTTATAGCTAACGGATGTAGTTGTCACAACATAGGTGATGGAGATATGAATAATCCTAATCCTGAGGTTATTCTAAATTTCACAATTCCTTCAAATTTCACAGCTGGCGAAACTTACACTCTAACTCTAAATATTAGTGGAGGGCCAAACGATGATTCAGAGGGTATCAATCAAGGTGGATTCTTCATCAAAGTATCTACTGGAGAACTAACGGCAATTGACGACAATGTAAGGAAGCCTGATGGTTCTACCTACTTAACCCATAATGAAGCTGGAAACAATGTTAGAGAATGGTCATTTAATTGGACTGCCCCTTCTAGTGATGAAGTTGTAGCTACATTTGATGTTTGGGGAAATTCTGTTAATGGCAATGCAAAAAACATGGATGAAAATGGTGCTGCAAGTGATGGGGGAGGTGCTTCAGGAGACTATTGGAATGCTCAGGCATTTCAAATAGCTGGAAAGAATGCCGTTATTACTGCTGAAAGCCATGAATTATCTACTCCAAAGAAAATGGTATACGCCTTTTCTATTATTGCGATCACACTATCTGTAGTTGTTATTGGAAATCGAATGGTTACCAAGGAACAATCCTTTGAAGAAGTCCTAAAGGATTACTGGAAAGCTGTATATCCGTGGTTAACGACAACCGATCACAAATATATTGGTACTTTGTACATCTGTACTGGTTTCGCTTGGTTCTTCATTGGCGGAATTTTAGGTTTAATGATAAGATGGCAATTATTTGAACCTCGACTCGATGGAGATTACTTAACTTACCAAGAATACAATTCAACCTTTACTATGCATGGTACTACCATGATTTTCATGGCAGCTATGCCTATAATTTTCGGATTTGCTAACTATTTAATTCCGTTACAAATTGGGGCAAGAGATTTAGCATTTCCAAGACTAAATGCATTAAGTTACTGGCTTTTACCCACGGGAGGTATTGTCATCTATGCTGGATACTTCACAGGAGGTGCTGGTGATGTTGGATGGACTGGTTATACTCCATATGCATCTGGTGCAACTGCAACTAGACCAGGTACTGATTTCTGGGTTGCTGGGCAGATTATGCTAGGGGCCTCTTCAACACTTACTGCAATTAATTTCCTAACAACCATGTTGAGGATGAGAGCACCTGGTGTTACGCTAATGAGAATGCCTCTATTTGCATGGTCTATCTTTGTAACTGTTTTCTTACTTCTATTGTCTATTCCTGTTTTCACTGTAGCATTGATTTTATTGATGGCCGATAGAACATTCGGAACTCTTTACTTCAATGGAAGTTGTGCTGGTGATTTAATGGGTACAACTTCTTGTTCGGACCCTATTCTTTGGCAGCACTTGTTCTGGTACTTCGGTCACCCTGAAGTATACATCGTTATTTTGCCTGCATTTGGAGTCTTGTCAGAAATAATTTCAACTTTCTCAAGAAGACCTATCTTCGGATATAATTCGATGGTTTACGCTATGGCAACAATTGGAATAATTTCTTTCGTTGTTTATGGTCACCACATGTTCACTACTGGTGCAGATCCTTTGTTTAGATTCGTTGTAATGTTAACCACTATGCTTGTTGCAGTGCCGACAGGAATCAAAATTTTCAACTGGCTTGCAACTATGACTGGAGGGTCTGTGGTGATGAAGACGCCAATGATTTTTGCCTTAGGAACTGTAATTACATTTACTATTGGAGGTATTACTGGAATAATCTTAGCATCGATACCATTGGACATTGCATTCCACGACACTTACTTCGTTGTAGCTCACTTCCACTACGTACTTGTAGGTGGAACGATATTCTCCTTCATAGGTGGTGTTTACTATTGGTTCCCTAAGATGACTGGTAAAATGATGAATGAGAAAATAGGGCTTCTACACTTTACACTTTCTTTCATATTCTTCAACGCTGCATTCTATCCAATGCACAATGTTGGTATCTCTGGAATGCCTAGGAGATATGCTACATACGATCCAGCACTAACTGAATTGAACCAATTCATAACAATCAGTGCATTTATTTTCGGATTAGCTCAACTTTTATTCATTTACAATGTAATTTACTCATATCGTAACGGAGAAAAAGCTGGGGATAACCCATGGGATGGATGGTCACTTGAATGGGCTACTTCATCTCCACCGCCACATAACAGTTTTACCGAGATTCCTACATTGAAAGTTGCTGAGGAGGAAGCAAATGAGTGATAACCACGACGAACATGCACACCACGGTACCATTGCTCCATTCATATTCTGTATAGCTTCTGCTATAATGTTCATTGGATTAGTAATGGCCACTGCAGGAGGTGAAGATGGACAAGGAAATAGTGGCTATTGGTTTGTTTTCATTATTGGTGTTGCAGGATTACTTACTGGATTTATGATGTGGGTACAAGACTACTGGGATCAAGATTCAGAAGAGGATGAAGATATTGAGACTTACCACGGCTTCTGGGATTCAATCAGTACTCGTAAATTCGGAATGTGGATTTTCTTGTTAACTGAAGTCATGGTCTTCAGTACTCTACTCAGTGCATATATGAGATACAGAGGCTCTTTACCAGATTATGATCCAAGTATTGATTGTGGACTTGAATTTGAAGGATGTTGGGTTCCTGCTGCAGACATCATAAGAAGTCACTTGATATTTGGAGTTATCAATACGTTTGCTCTTCTACTTAGTAGTTTAACTGTCGTTCTAGCACTTTATGCAGCTAAGAACAATAATCCAAAGGCTACGACTAGATATCTTATGATAACATTCGTACTAGGTTCAATGTTTTTGGCGCTTAAAGCATATGAATGGTGGGAAATGAAGAATGGACACTTTTGGGGTGATCATTGTAATATTAATGAACAAGATATTTCACATCACTGTGTAGCGCCCAAATATGAACATGGATTCTGGCTTGATACAAGCTTAGAAGGTAGTACTTTCTATATTACTACGGGAACACATGGAGCTCACGTATTTGTTGGGCTTATCGCTTTAGGTTATTTAATTGCTAAATCTAACAAAGATGGCTACAATGAAAAGTATCACGATACGATTGAACTTTTCGGGCTATACTGGCACTACGTAGATGTAGTTTGGGTATTTGTATTCCCATTCTTTTATTTGTATTGAGGTAATAAATGAGCGAAGACACACACGATGAACATCATGACCACTCTTTCCCCAAATGGGTTACTTTTGGAGAAGTTGAGAATCCTGTTGATGGATTCATTAAGATATTTGTATGGTTAGTTTTTTGGACTATCTTAGAAGTTTTAGCTATTTTACAAGAATTCTCTTTCTGGATAACTATGGGAATTCTGTTTGGGATTGCTGCCATTAAATGTTGGTTTATTGGATCCTACTTTATGCACATGGTTTGGGATCCCCCTTTAGTTAATCGAACCGCAGCAGTACCTGTATTTTTCTTACTTGTATTATTCCTAGCCGTAGGTTTGACAACTCCTGGTGCAGTTGATGACTTAAGAACTATTTGTGGTTTCTAAGAAACATAGATATACAATCCAAACATAGTTAGGATGTAGTAAGGAACCAACACTGCTGCTCCTTCATAGTCTTTTGAGATTCTTTGCCCCAACATTAGTATTGTTAGAGACGATGATGAAAAAAATAAACCCATGATTGCATACGAATATTCATTGTAAAATAATGCCATTATTGAACCAAATATTGATAGAAGACCTGATAAGATTTCGAATATGGTCACCTGAATTAAACCAAATGTCGAAAAATTAGCTAAAGGGGTCTTAGCAAATTTTCCAGTGATAAAATCGAGCTCACCTTCCCAATTAAATAACTTATCGAAACCTGATTGAGCCATTACTATACCTAGGAATACAGAGATGCTCGCACCGATTATACTAACATAACTGAATTCAAAATCGAAAAAAACAAGATTATCTTCACCAAATCCTAGAAGTGTCATACTAATGAATGGATAGAGGTGTATTTGGCCTTTGCTAGACTAAAGCAATAGAGCAATATCATGGTAGACTGAAGCATAAGTCCAATCATAGCCTCTCCAAACTACACGCATATTACCTTCTTGATCAATAATGTACAATTTAGAAGAGTGGCTCACTCCATAATTATCAATTGTTCCCTCAGTTAAATTATACTCATAATTTAATGCAGCAGCAATTATGTCGACCATATCACCATCTGATACGTGTCCCTGGTCCCAATGTCCTAAATAATCTAATATTTCAACCATTTGTGAACTAAGATTGACTCTTTCTGAACGATTTTGAACAAAAGATTCCAGTTGCTCATAAGTTAACTTGCCAGTCTGCTTACCTACTACTTGATCTCCATCAAGTAAAACCCAACTAGGATAACCATTGAAACCAAATGCTTTCATTAAACTATGAGAATCATCATACAGATAAGTCCATGATGCATCGTAATCAATAGTAAAATTCTCAATGGTGCTCAAATTATCTTGGTTACCTCCCATACTGTAACCGCCGACTGAGGCAATACTGACGTTTGAAGAATGATTAGCCTGAAATTCCTTCAAAGCTGGAATCTGAGATTGACAGTGCGAACATTGTGTATGGAAAAATTCAATAAGTGTAAGATTCTGTTTGTAATATGTAGAGGATGAATGTTCCGTACCGTTTACATCATCTAACTTCCAATCTTCTGGTGCTAAATGACCAATAAGCTCTCTAAAACCAAGTACAGACTCACCAAGATAGGTTGTACCTCTCATAAACTCGCTGGCATTAACAATACCATTTGCCCATAAATCAAGAGCTGTGATTATGTCGTTTTCAAGAGTTCCTTCTTCAAATGTTACGTTATTATCATAATCTGGATCATCTATACAACTATCTACATTCCATGGATCCTGAATGTAACCTGGATTACAGTGACAGCCCTCGTAACCTTCCATATAATGTCCATTACCTGAGCATGTATCTTCATCAATATCAACGTAAATACCATAATCCTGCCAAATAGGTGACATTACTCCAACTGGATGTTCTGCATCAGAAGTTAGAAACTGCCAAGACGCACCATAATCTGATGCAAATGCTTTCAGCCTTTCAGGCGTATCTCTCTCAGGATCAACCGTTACTGTAAGAAAAACAACTGATTCATTGAAGGCTGGACCCAATTCTTCCGCTATTTTATTCATTTGATATGTAATTGCTGGACAAACATCTGGACAATTAGTAAAAATGAAAGTTATCACAACTATTTTCCCCTCAAACTGAGACATGTTTACGGTATTATTGTGCTGATCTATAAGTTCAAAAGCTGGCGCTGGGCCTGCTCTACATAACTCATCAGTGACCTCGTCACAATCTTCTCCCCAAAATTTGTTAGGGTCAAGATCGTCTTCTAAAGATTCCAAACAACCTGGTGTCAAGAAAAAGACACATATTACAACTGCAAGTAGCCGATTATGAAACATCCTAATATTATACAATCGAGATTATATTAATAATTTATGACAAATGTTTGTCTATTTCTGCTGAAAGAGCTTCTGCAGATAGTTTTCCACTATGACTGTAGACTATATCTCCATCTTTGATTATTACCATTGAAGGATAAGATTGGAAGCCATAATCGCGCATTAACTGTGCAGAGGGATCATAAAGATGAGGGAATTCAAGACCATACTCAAATTTAAAACTGGCAATGTCTCCTTTGCTATCCTGATTACTTCCCAACTTGTATCCACCTATTGCAAACATGTTGAAATTCGAATTGTCTTTGTATTTTGTATATACTTCATTCAATGAATCTGTTTGTACTTGACAGTGGCCACATCGTGTGTTAAAAAATTCAACAAGGGTGACTCCCTCACTGTAATAATCATCAGAATTATACATTACTCCAGTATCAGCTTCTTCTAAATTCCATGATTCTGCACTAGGATTTCCTGGTTCATAGATAAAAATGAAGAAAACTGCAGCTATCAGAATTAAGGAAACAAAAATCGGTGGACCGTACTTCCAAAGTACATCATTGAATGCCCCTCTACGGGCTTCCATCTTATCACCGACAGCTCTAGATGCTTTTATTTCCATTTTCTTTTTTCGCTTAGATGCCATTTTTTCCTCCTATGAAATCTCTCACTACATTACTGTATGTCTTGATGGCAAAAAAGGTTGCTCCCAATGTTAAACCAAATGCTACAAGACAAAAGGGACACCACTGGTGTATGATAAAAGCCTCTGCGTATGTCAAGTAAACTCCAAAAGCAGATCCAATTAATCCCGTGAAGGGTAAAAGTAATGTATTGTAATATGTTCTTTCTTTGTCCATATTCAAATAACGGTCAAATGACAAAGTAAAGAGCATAACAAAACCGATAACTCCTAGCCAAGCTACAGGTATTCCTAATAACTTAGCTTGTGGACTAGCAAGGACAACTCCGCAATCTAGGCCTGGTAAATCTTGTGTTGGACAACCGCCCCCTCCATCAACAAGATGATGAAGATAAGAAAGGTATATTGCGTCAATCAAACCAACTATAGACAATATCATAATAATTGCCAATGTTCTATCTTCCTGTTCCGTCTCCATATTTATGATTCAATAATGACATATAAAAAATGTTTTACCTGAACAAATCATTAATTGCACTGCGCTAATGGTAGTCCAGTGATGATTCATGCATGGGCCAAATGAAGGTATAAGTGAAGAAACGGACGAAGCAAACTCTGCTGTAAAAATTGTCGGAGGAAATGTTTTTGTTGAACTCGATCCAGATCATCCTGGGTTCAAAGATGAAGGATATAGAGATAGAAGAAATGAGATTGCAAAAATCGCTCTAGAATGGAATGAAATGTCCATGGAAGAAAGAAGATCGAGCAAGATTCCTCACGCCCCTTATTCTGAAGATGAAGATGCAGTATGGGCTGCCATAATGGAAAGAATTGGACCAGTACATGAAAAATATGCGTGTAAACAATATCTTGATAATGCTAGAAAATTAGGTTTACCAAGCGATAGAATTCCACAATTACAAGAAGTCAGTGAAAGATTACAAGAAATGACTGGATTTAGGCAAGAACCGGTCGGTGGATTAGTTCATCCTAAAACATTTCACACTGCACTAGCAAACAGAGTCTTCCTTTCAACTCAATATATTAGACATTCTTCAAGACCATTCTACACACCTGAACCTGATGTGGTTCATGAACTTGTAGGGCATACTGCAATGTTAGGAGTACCTGAATGGGCCGAATTGAATGTACTATTTGGAGAAGCTGACATGAGGACTGAAAGTGAAGCTGCAATAACAAGATTAGGATCTGTTTACTGGTATGTACTTGAATTTGGAGCATGCAGAGAAGACGGTCAGGTTAAATCTGTAGGGCCTGGATTGTTATCTTCATTTGGAGAAATGGAACATGCTTGTGCCTCTGGTGAAGTTGAATATAGAAAACCAAATTTTGAAGAAATGGAAACTCTTCCATACGATGTTACAAAATATCAACCAATATTATACATTTGGGATTCTTTTGAAGAAATGTATGAAAAAACTAAAGAATTTGTATCAAGATGGGGGACTAAAGAAGACCCTCGAAAGGAATTGCATCAATAATCATTCTTCTTTGTAAGCAAATTCTTTCAATTTATCAATAGAGACCATCTCTAAGGCTGACTCGTGTGTTGCCTCAAGAACAACTTGTGGTGCCATTCCGGAATCATAAGCTTCAACCCATCTAGACAAACAAAGACACCACCGATCTCCTTCTTTCAGACCTGAAAAACCAGGTCCTGGAGAACTAAGATCATTACCAGCCCCTTTTGAAAATGCCAAGAAAATATCTGTCATTACTACACAAACTACATGCCTTCCAAAATCACGATTATCTGTATTACAACAACCATCTCGAAACCAACCTGTCATTGGATCTGTAGAACAAGGCGCAAGCTTCCCGCCTAAAACATTTATTGATTCTTCCATTTACTTCTCTCTATTTTCTCGAAGATTATCTATTATTGTAAATGCAAGTGCTGCTCTTTCATTACGTGTAAAATCTGATTCTAATGAATCTATTATTGATTTAATTTTTTTAGATGATTCTGGATCTTCCTCTGCAAGTTTTTTTGCATGCTCCATTTGAGCTTCATTTATGCAATAAACTGAGTCACCTCCAAGTATAGATATCGGATTTAGAACCATTTAAATCAAAAAACTAGCATCTACATTTGGTGCTGGATCGCCGGTGCTAAAACTTGATCCACAACCACATGAACCTTTTGCGTTTGAATTTGTAAGTCTGAAACCTGGTTCTATCAAATCATTTGAAAAATCAATTGTAAGGCCATCCAAATACACTGAGCTTACTTTGTCTGACACAATACGAAGTTTATCTTCTGAATAATAAACATCATCTACTTCATTCATTTTATCATCTAAGGTTGCATCGTAAGTATTTCCCGAACAACCTCCTGAACTAACTCCTATACGTAGAAAAACATTATCTGAAACTCCCATATCGTAAAGCTTTGATTTTGCCGTCTCGGTTACCTTGATGTCCATAATATTCTTAATTTCAAGGTGATTTAATAGTTACTGTATACTATAATCGTATAAAGTAGCCAAAAATGGGCTAAATGTGAGAACTGTAATAATCCTTCTAACATTGATGCTTTTTACACCTGCTGCAACTGCTGAAGCAAGCCCTATGGAACAGTCGTTTGAAGGAAATCCAATAGTTATAATCAACATAACCTATGAAGCTGGAATTGGTGGTGGGAATGATATTGAAGGGGACATTGTACTTGAATTATTTCTCAATTGGGCTCCCATTACTGTAACTAATTTTGTAGGTTTAGTGAATGAATCGTTCTATGATGGGATTTTCTTTCATCGTGTTATTGATGATTTTGTTATTCAAGCTGGAGACCCTACGTGTACTGCTGTTGGTGTTTACCCTGCAAGTGACCCCTCATGTGGAAGTAACGGTTCTGGTGAAACTATTCCTTTTGAAGCTGATGCAAACCTTACACACATAAACGGAGCTCTTGGAATGGCTAGAAGTGTAGATCCTGATTCAGCTTCAAGTCAATTCTATATTTGTGACGGGCCCCAACACGGATTAGATAATGGAAATAGATCACAAGAAGATGATCCCGGTTATGCTGTATTTGGAGTTGTAAGAGAAGGTATGGATTTAGTACAAGCTGCAGCACAGGTTCCAACATCCAACGATCCTCTAAATCGTCCAATATACGAACTTCACATCAATTCTATAACTTTAAGCGAGTACTACTCTGAACTAAAGGAAGAAAGTGTTGATGAAAACACACCTGGATTTAGTAGTTTTATTACTATTTTATCAATTTTATTAGTAACTATCAAACCACATAAGGAGTAAACATGGACTCAGTAATTTTTCAGGCAAATGTTTTGGGTATGTTGGCATTCATAGTACCTGCATTGATTCTTTTTCTCAGGGTAATAAAAGATGTAGAAGACAAGCTTGTTGAAAGGAAATTGTACTTAGCATGTGGGATAGGTGTTGTTTTAGGAACTGCTGCAGACATAGTAATGATCTTAGGAGGAATTGATCTTTATTCTACAAATGTTGGCTATGCATCTATGATTCTAGTTTCTCCATTCATAATAATGATATTTTTATTCATTGGAATTAATCTAAATACTTTCAAAAGCGAATATGCTGCCCCATATTATTCGGCTGGACTGGGTCTTTTCTATGGCGGTTCTCTAGAATTTTGGAGATTGTTAATGACTGAAGAAAGATATGATCTTACAGAAGCGGAAGCATTTCTTATCGCAGCTTTTGGATTTGGAACTTTACTATTCTTAGGAGGTGCAGGAACTTGGATTGCTTATGGAATAAAAAACGAAGAAGGTGCGAGATATGCTGCACGCATTAGTTTTCTATATCTATTCCTAGCTTTTCTTTATGCAAGCGCATTAGAAAATATTCATTATAATGTACATGATTCAATATTAATCACAATTGCCGCTTTGATTGGTTATATTGTAGTCTCAGCTACTCTATTTCACCAAGCCTTTTTGAGATTGCCTAAAATCACTAAAAAAGAGTAATGCATTAATCTGTTAAATATTTTGGCTAAACTCTAAAAACAAGTCCCGAATCGTTCTTTATAATGGAACAACGCATCTTTGCAGGAGTGACTGTAGCAATTCTGCTTTTGTCATCAGTTTTATTGTACATCAATAATGACGAAAAACAAGATGGTGAATATTTCATGGGAGATAATGGCCTTGTTCCTGTGTGGGAAAGAATTAATCAACCATTCAATACTACTGGATCTTACAGCTACACTCTGCAAAAAGGACAGTATAACATAACTGGGCCCGAAAGTGTGTTTATTGATGTTGATTTGCCTTCTAGTGAACTAGGTTGTACAATAACTGATGATTGTCAAGTACATCTTGGATTATGGATGCCGGACGTTCCTAATGGGACCAAAGTACCAGTTATCGCTGATGTAGGTCCCTATTACGACGATGGCGATGTAGATGCTCTAACTCCAGCAAATCGCCTCGGCAAATTCTTAATTGAAAACATGGTTCCACAAGGGTATGCTGTGGCTCAAGTTTCTGTTTTTGGTACGGGAATGTCAAACCATTGTATGGATTTTATGGGTCTAAGTGAACAGATGGGAATTGATGCGGCAGTTACTTGGCTAGGAACTCAAGGATGGAGTAACGGTAATGTTGGAATTGTGGGAAAATCATACGATGGAACTACACCTTGGCAGGCAGCTATGTTCGGTAATCCTCACTTGAAAACGATAATTCCAATTTCAGGGTTGATAGGCGTACACGATTTGATGTGGCGAAATGGTTCAATGGAAGCACGTGGACTAGCTATGCACAATGGAGTCTATGGCTCATTTGGCTGGGATGGAGACAGCGAAGACTGGCAAACTGCTTGCAAAGGTTATGCTGAGGGATATGCGAACGGCCCTGCGGCATATCTAGCTGGAGATGAGGTGAACTATGCAGGTAACAGTTACTGGGCAGACAGGCATTTCCTTGAAAGAGCAATGGAGAATTACAACGGCTCAATATATTTCATACATGGCATGCAAGACTGGAATGTGGATCCTCACATGGCATTTCCAGCATACAAACAATTGCAAAAAGCTGGATTCGAAATTAAAGGACTCTTCGGTCAATGGGGCCATCATTACCCAGATCGACCAAGTGACCAAGATAGTATGTCTTCTGGAAGAGGGGCTGAAGGATTTCCTTATTCTGTAAGATATGATTGGGCACAGGATCTACTTGAATGGTTCAATTATTATTTGTATGAAGGTAATCTAAAACCTTACTTACATGTTGAAATGCAAGATAATCTAGGTGGTTGGCGAGTAGAGGAAACTTGGCCTTCAGCAGATACAGAATTTTTACAATTACCTATTGGTGAGGGACTGACTGTTACCTCTGGAAGTGGGTTAGTCGGACCGACAAATACATTAACCTTGGAAACTGGAATCTTTGACAATGAAACTCGCATTTCAGGAATGCCTACATTTCACGTGGATGTAACTATTCCGCCTGGACAAACATCAGGACATTTATTCATCGAATTGTTTATTGCTGGTGGAATTCATCTTGGACATGGAGTTATGGATCTTAGATATCATGCTGGTGGAAGAGAATGTGGACAACCATGCACTGTTACTGGTACTGTAAATGCAAAAATGGAAATGTTTGCAATGGATGTTGTTGTACCTGCTGGAAGTGCATTAGAACTTGTAGTTAGCCAAACTGGTGATGATTACATTCCTTCAACTGTAAGTAGCGGATATGTAACCATAGGAACAAATCAAAACAGTGTACTAAATCTTCCCATTATAGATAGAGGAGAAGATGATTTGTTTACACCACCTATTTGGTATGAAGAGGAAAATTAGTATCTATCAGCTTCTGCTTGTCTAGCCTTAATCTGTTCTATTAGCTTGCGCGTTTCAGCTTCTTCTGCTGTCAATTTTGCTTTCTTTTCTTCTGCAATCTTTGCAGCTTCTTCAGCCTCTAATTTAGCCTTCTTTTCTTCTGCTAAACGAAATGCCTCATCTGCTTTGAGCCTATCTTTTTCTTCCTCAGCTTTCTTTGCAGCTTTCTCAGCTTCTAATTTTGCTTTTTCTTCTTCAGCCTTCCTAGATTCTTTTTCTGCTTCAGCCTTCCTTGCAGCTTCTTCAGCTTCTAATTTTGCTTTTTCTTCCTCGGCTTTCTTAGTAGCTTCTTCTGCTTTCCTAGCTTCTTCTTCGGCTTTCTTTGATTTTTCTTCTTCAGCTTTTTTGGCTGCTTCTTCAGCTTCTTTTGCTGCCTCTTCAATCTGAATTTCTGCCAATTCAACTTCTAATTTAGCTCTTTCTATTTCAGCTTCCATTGCAGACTCTTCAGCTTTTTTTAATTCTTCTTCAGCTAACTTAGCAGATTCCTCTG
>JBJLBY010000002.1:0-14949 GCA_045567975.1 Candidatus Poseidoniales archaeon
CATGTGTAACCCCTAGACGATAATCATCTATGGCAACTGCAAAATTATAAAGGGGCCAAAGTCGATATTTAGTTTTTTGTAACGGATGTGAATCCTCGACTACCCTAAAGGCAACAAAATCACGAAGTGCAGGATTTGGATCTTCTAAATCTGTCTTAATCACAACTATACCATTTCCACTGGATAAAAGTGATTCAAATTCAGATAATTGCACCTTTGGAGCTCTATCTCTATCTGGATGTGCCGTCTTTTGATTTTTTAGCTCTCTCCATTCCTCTGCGTCTGAATTAGTAACATAAGCACCACCATCAGAAAGAATTTTACGTATCTCATCGTAATAAAGATCAATACGATCTGATTGAATTACTACTTCATCGGCCTCAATATTCAGCCATTCTAAATCAGATTGAATCATATCATAAGCATCTGGATCTATTGCATTAGGATTAGTATCCTCCAAACGTAAAATTAACTTCCCACCATAGCGCTCTTTGTAATAATTATTCAAAGCCAACGCCCTTGTATGTCCTAGATGAAGAGGGCCGCTAGGACCTGGTGCGAATCTCAAAACTACGTCATCTACCTTTTCTAGTGGTGGTAATTCTTTAATTTCTGCCTTTTCCTTTTTCTTAGCTTTTTGGGGACGATACTGTTCAAGTTCAAATGAATCTAATGAATTAACTTCATCAATTACTTCATCTATTATCATCATAACTTCTTTGGAGGAAGTACGAAACTCTGGATATTTTCCCATAAGTTTGCCAATTACACTTTTGGCCTTAGCTTCCCCATACTGAGACGCTTCAGACTTTGCTAATTCGACTAATTGTCTCCGTAAATCAGACACAAGTGCTGAAAGAGAGGGGGGTTTAGGACTTTTGAGTAATTTGACCACAAGTGTTTTATTGAGTGGAGTTCGATTGAAATCTGTGAGAAAAAAACTGGCCATGCTCGCATTGTTTCTGACAGTGGGGTGCTTAGATGTACCTGCAATGAACGGAATTATGGATAGAATTGTGCCTGAGCCAGTATTAACTTACACTACTTTTGAAGTGTGGACTGGTGAAGGGAATTTTGCTCCAGACCCAGACCAAAATGGTGACGACATTATTAACGCTATAGAAGATATGGTTGAAAATCCCTTAAATTTTCAAGAAACTGCACAAAACTTGTCATGGCAAGAGTACAAACATAATTTTGTTATAGAAAGTGAATGGAATGCAAGATATGTATTCCTTATATTGACTGTGGATTATACTGTAGCTGGAGGAAGCGATCCTGCTGAAGGACCTGCAGGTACACTTGATATTAGCATTAAAGATCCAGAAGGCGGAGAACACGGCGAAGGATATGAAATTGTAACATGGAACCAAAATTCAAACGAGATTCAAGATAGAACCTATCCTCTCCCTCCTGTTTATGGAACATGGGAAATCACAATATCTGGTTCTGGACTTGAAGGTGTTGGATCGCTTGCATACTCTGGCAATTATTTACTCAAAGTTGAAAGCGAAAGATTAGGTTAAGCTTTCAAAAATCAGTAAAACACCTAGTAACATACAGTAAGGGGTAAAATAATGAAATTTGCTTGTCTTTACTAGTTTCAGGAGCAAATTTATTGAAAAATAGCTTACTATCACTGAAGTTATGAAGCCTAAGATTAGTGATAAAAGACCAACCTCTGATACTGTTTCGTTAATCTCCTGGGATTTCAAAACTGTAGCGCCCAAAATTGCTGGAATAAACAGCAGAAACGAAAAACGAGCTGCCTTAATTGGGTCCATTCCCAGCACCCTTGAGATTGCAATTGTGGTCCCTGAGCGAGATATTCCTGGAAGTATAGCCAAACCTTGGATAATACCAACAACAAATGTATTCCTATAGGAAAACTCATCTGTGCTTTTATCTCCACTATAGTCTTTACTAAACCATATTAAAAATCCCGTGTAAATCAAACATAATCCTACAAGATACATTTCTTCATAAAAATTCTTTATCACAGTTTGGTCAAAAGTAAATCCTAAAATTGCTGTAGGGATTGTAGCAATAATTACTAACAAAATTAATCGTTCTTCTCCTTTTAATGAATTAAAATTACTGATATTAGAGAAAAAATTAGGTAATGATGTTATGACTGACGTAACCTCATCTTTCATAACATACAAAACCACACAGAGAGAACCCAAATGTAGTATAATATCAAACAGAATTGGAGGTTCTTCACCAAAATAATATTGAAATATAACCAAATGCCCACTACTACTGACTGGGAGCCATTCAGTTAGCCCTTGCAAAATTCCTAATAGGATTGCTAACCACCATTCCATAATAAGGGCAATCGTCACGTTTATTTAACCGATGGGGGACTAGTAGGTAATGGGTGAGGAAAGAGTCCGCTGCACAACTTGCTACAATGTTTTCAACACCACAAAAGTTACTGGGGAGAATGTCATCTGTCCAATGTGCGATAGCTCTTTTACTATTAAAAAAACAAATCTACTAGGTGATGTACGCGAACAGATTACAAAATTAACCAAGGAGATAAAGGAAAAAGTAACTGGAGTTGATGAGGAAGTATACGAAGTTATTGATGGGAAAAAATATGACAAAGAACTCTTAAGACTTGCTAATGAATTAGGCCAAAAAGGCGAAGAAATTAATCTCGAAGGAAGCAAGAAACTATTTACAAAAATTAATGATTATAATGATTACACTCAAGTAGAGAAATTAACTGTAGCCTATATACGTAAGAATTTTAAGTTCACGGTCGAAGCAAATCAATGGTTAAGGACGGAGATAAGGACAAAAGCTAAGACAAGGGTGAGGAATAAGCAAACAAAAGATCCGACTAGCTCAAAATTCCAAAAGAAAACGGTTTTCACGAATCTAAAAGAGGCATACAATTGGGATAGAATAAATTCATTAAGTGAAGAACCAAAAATCTCTCTGCACAATGGGCTGGAATAATCCTATCTGTAGTATTTGTACTAGGAATAATGTCTGGAATTGCCTATGGAATTAAATGGAACAATCAAGAAAGTCAATGGGACAATGATGGTTTATCATCAGTTCAAGGCACTGTAATTGACATAAATGGAGAAGGGCTTGAAGGCGTTCTAATTGAGGCTGAAGACAAAAAAACATATACTAATGCTCAAGGAAAATACTGGTTATATGACTTAGATGGTGAAGAAGTTCGGATAATTTTTGAATTAGAAAATTATGGAACTGTGTCTGCTTGGATTAACTTGAGAGCAGGAGGTGACAATATACTTGAAATCGAAATGTCCGAAGAGGGGAAGCAGGTAAACCTAGATTACAGAAAGACAGTTGCTGAACCTTGGCCACCCACCTATGCTCTAGCTCCTATATTCATGCTGTCAGCAATCATAACACTTCTTGGTAGCTCTTCAGCTTTATTATTGCAGAGCTTTAGGATGTCTGTTATTGGATGTATATTTGGTATTCTTAGCTATGGGTTCTTGATAGGGAGCTTCTTGTCAATAGTCGCCTTGGCACTTATTCTAGTAGATAGAGAAACTTTTGATAAGAAATAGGAATTATGACATCTTGGAAAATTGCTAAGGAGATAAATAAATTAGGCAAGTGGAATAGAATTTTCTTAGCTATTCTTTGGACTTGGACTTTACTTATTGCTGGGACTCCTTATCTCAATGAGGAAAGCTCTACAGGAGATCTTAGTGGTTCAGTAGGGAAGTATGATAACGAGGAAATTATAGAAAAGATGAACCCAATATCTAGATTTGTATACTATCTAGGAGATGTCAATTGTCATCAACTATCACACCGATCTTATGAATATAACGGAAATCAAATGTCCTTTTGTGCAAGAGATTTTGGAATATTCTTAGGATTGGCTATGGGATTCACCTATTCTTTAGGAAGAAGAATAGAATTAACTTTACCTCTAATCATTTTGGCACTAACACCTATTGGCATTGATGGGACTGTACAACTTCTTACTGATTATGAATCAACTAATCCTAGAAGAATCATAACTGGATTAATTGCTGGAGTGGCGACAGGAATTGCATTGAAAATAATCGCTGATTCTTTAGACAAAAAATAATTACCACTCAAGTTCATTATCACAGTATGGGCACTGCGGAATTAAATCTGGAACAACACGATAACAAACACCGCACAATCTACCAGGATTGTAAATTTTCTGATAGGCAAATATTGCTAGTACCGCGAGAACAAAAATTGCTACTAGGCCAATAGTAAAAATCATATCAGCGCGACATCTCCTCTCCAATGTAATCTTTCATATCTTTTGGATTTAATAAATTCTTGAAAAACAAATAATCCTTATTGGTGAAAGCTCCAACTGCAGCCAATAATGAGATATATAAAATTCCACCAAACGCGGAAAACATGAATAATTCATACCATCTGTCAACAAGGACATTTAACTGAACTTGCCACATAATTATCCCTACAATAACTGCGAACGCAAGCTGTAATAGTGAATTACCAGAAGGATTCATATCTAAGTTCAAATAACAGAGTACTCTTAATGAAATACCACCTATGATTTCAGCTATAAGTATTGAAAGAGCTGCACCTTCTCCCCCTAAACCAGGCATATTATTGAGACCTAATTGTGGAATTGTCTTAGGTACTAAAATAAGCATCAGAACAATACTAAGAATAGACATCAATACATTCAAAAGTGATGTTAAATCGGGTCTATCCGAACCTCTAAGGGCTACAGACCATGGTCTATTCATTACTCTAACCAAGGCTACCAATGCTAGCAGCTTAAGGATTCGAGCCGCCTCTAAAAACTCTCGACTAATGAAAACTAAGATAATCTCACTAGACCATACAACTGTCATAACCACTACTGGAATACAAACCATTGATACATATTTTTCAGAATCATAAATTAAATGCTTAATCTTTTCATTTTCCTTAATAGAATGCAAACTGGAAACTGCGGGCAGCAGCATTCCTTCTATTGCCAAAGCCATTGAACCTATAAACTGGGCAATCCTTTGTACACCGAAATATAAGCCAACATCAGATGCAGTCCAGAATATACCTATCAGAATTTTATCAACATATTGTCTAAAAACACCAAAAACTGAGGCTGCAGCAACAGGTAATGCATAAATTTTATAGGACTGAAAAATATCTTTGTCTGGTTTTGAAATTGGATAATCTCTAAAATACCAAAATGAAAGAATTGCTATGATTATAACTCCTACAATGTAGGACCAAGCAAGCCAAACAACACCCCAACCTAACAATGCAACTGCGATGAACATTCCTGATCGAACAGAAGTGCCAATTATATTTGGAATCGCTACGCGAGCACTTTGCTTAAGACCACTAAATGTGGCAGTCATTATCCCTACCATGAGAAATATAACGTAGTAAATAACTACCAGAAAAAGCAGCTCAGGAGTCGTATCATACAATTGCTTGTCTAAGAAATTATGCCAGAGCCAATAAAAAAGAGCAAAAACAGTAAGCATTAAAGATAACAAAAATAAACGAATTGTGATAAACGTTCCAAGACACTTACCAAGATCTTGACCCTCACTAACTCTCTTAATATGAGCCATATTAAATCCTAAAAAAGCTAAGAAAGTGAAACCACCAACAAGACTTAAAGCATAACTAAATTCTCCTAAGGCTGTAGCTCCCATTTTTCTCGCAACGAACAATAATGCTATCCAACCTATTATTGCATTGACATTCTCTGCCGCAAAGAGCAAAGCAATTCTGCGAGATGTCGTCATCAAACTCGCACAGTGGTTGGGATTTAAAGCCAGCCCTCCTGAGGTTAACATGGCTCCTGAAATATTAGTGGCTGGTGTTTTAGCACTGGATGACTTGAAAACACCTTACGAATCTAGAAAAAGGATTGTAGGTGGTGCTGGGATCTATTCAAGTATTGCTTCAAGTATGTTCGCAAAGACGGCTCTTGTTGCAGCTAAGGGCAACGATTTTCCAAGGCAAATAATTGAAATGATTAAAAGTAAACACATTAACATTGAATCTGTTAAGGAATTAGATTATCCTACATTTCATTGGTCTGGTGAATATATTGATGATATGGCTCAAGCAATTACACATGAAACGAATTTTGAAATAAATGAGCACTATGATTGGGAAATTATTGATAATCACAAAGAATCTAAAGTCTTGCTATTATGCAATAATGACCCTAATAATCAAAAAAAAGTTCTTGAGCAAACTCAACCCGAAATAGTGGCAATGGATACTATGAACTTATGGATTAATATCGAAAACAAAATGCTTGATTACGTGGTTTCAAAAGTTAATATTTTATTCATAAATGATGCTGAAGCAACACAATACACAAAAGAAGAAGAACTAGATAAGGCTGCTGAAATACTACTAAAGAAAGGCCCTAAATTTATTGTAATAAAAAAAGGTGAACATGGAGCCTCATTATACACAAATAAAATTACAAAACATCTCAGTGCATTTAAAATAAAGAAATTCATAGACCCAACAGGAGCTGGAGATAGTTTCGCTGGCGCTGCAATGGGGTACATTGCTAACTGCGGTGAGCTAAACGTAAACAATCTGATTACTGCAATGAATTATGGAGCTGCTGTGGCATCAGTTACAGTTGAAGGATTCGGAACTGAGTCAATCGAAACTATAAATCGAGATGAAATAAAAACTAGATTTCAACAGTTAAATGGTGGGCCCGGCCGGATTTGAACCGACGACCGCCCGGTTATGAGCCGGGAGCTCCACCAGACTAAGCTACGGGCCCAGTGGCGCCGCTGATCGGATTCGAACCGATGACCGTCCGGTTAACAGCCGGATGCTCTGACCTGCTGAGCTACAGCGGCACTGTGGTGTGCTCACCAAAGTATACTTTAAAACTTCTGCGATGAACCATGAATGTATTTATGGCGCTGTTAATACACATCAGTGTCCCTAGTAATTATGGTTAGAACTAGACTAACCACAGGTGGTTTGGCAGAACCTGTAGTTGCAGATACTGCAAAAAGTCTTTCTAAAATGGGACATCGAGTAATATTGCTAGCATGGGATAGAAACAATAGAGGTGAAGAAACTGTTTCTACCGATTGGGGCACTATATGGAAATATCAAAAAGAATGCTCGCTTAATAGTCCTCTAACTTTTGGAAGGATGTTGCCCGGTTTTCTGAGATGGAGTGCCTGGCAGATTCTGGCTTTTCAAAAAATTGAGAATGACATTATTTTACACTACCATGATTTGGACACACTTATTGGAGGTGTTTTTATCTCAAAGTTAAGCGATTTACCTTTAGTTTACGATTGTCATGAAAATTATCCGGGGTTAGTTAAAGGGGCTATTTCATCAAGAGGTGCTAAATTATTGCACCGTTTGGAAGCTCGGCTTCTGAAATATTGCTCTGGAATTATGGCTGCTGGACCTGCAGGCTACGTAAGACTAAATGATATGCTAAATATTGGGCCTAGCGCACCGTTCACAGCAAATGAAGACGATGCATTCAAAGTTCTTAGTAAGCCTCAAAGTGAGTTTTTGAATTCTAGAATAACAAGAGTTGGTAACGCAAAGAGACTAGATGCATATCCATTGAGCAGAATCGAAAAACGAGAACGAAAAAAAAAGTTTAGACTCTTGTATATTGGAGTTTTGGAGAAGCATCCTTCTAGAGGTATCCTTGAGACTGCTATAACTGTAAGTAAAATGAAGGGAATACAATTTGATATTGCAGGATTTGGTACTCTAGTTCCTACAATAAAGAAACTCTGCGAGAAAATAGATAATGTAGATTATATTGGTTCCATTCATCCCGATAATGTACCACTGCAAACGATTGACTCTGACGCAGTACTAATGGCCTTAGATCCAGCTAATGATAATAATCGTATGAGTACACCTAACAAATTGTTTGAGGCCATGTCTGCTGGAGTTCCAATAATAACCTGTAGAGAGTTATTGATGGGGCAATTTGTAGAAAATGAAGAGATAGGACTCGCATTTGAATGGGGAAAGTGGGATCGGCTAAAAGCTTGCTTGATGAAATTAATGTATGATGAAGAGTTACAGGAGAAAATGGGTAAGAGAGGTAGAAAACTTGCTGAGAAAACCCATAATTGGGAAAAATGCGAAGAAAGAGTTGAATCGCTATATCGCTATGTAAAATTAAATGCCAATTAATCTATTTTAATTGCTACTGGCTCAATATCTACTTGTCTAATGAGCCTATATCCCTCATTAGATTCTAAATAACTAGAATTGCCATTAATATCTATATCTACAATATGTGCTGGAAGATTTGCACCTGATAATGTATAGAGTCTAGGACGGCCTGCAAACCGAGGATTAATTTCTGAAACTTTTTCACCCATCAAATCCACTGAAAATATACCTACTGGCTTCTTATCGATGATTTTAACTGCTTTCTTTGCAACATCAATGATATTTTCCAACTTAAGAGTTTCAGCCAAACGAACATCACCTGTTACACCAGTTGGTGAAATAGCCTCATGAATGTAACCTAATCTTTCCAACATACCCATCCCACATAAGTTAGAATCTCTATCGTAAATCAAAGTAACATTGTAGTTTCCACCTTTGAGATATTCTTGGGCAATCCATGATGAGGAAAATCCTTTTTGCTTCCAATATTCTATCCACATCCAACCAAATTTGGGATCAGAGACTACAAAAGATCCTTTGCCGCCAGCTCCTGTTTTTGGTCTCAACCAAACTGTGCCCTCAGAAGATATTGCACTACTTAGATTATCCTCATTATCAACATCATATGTCCTAGGCGCCATGTCTCCTATCTTTTGAGCAGTTAATGATTTTGAAAGTAGAATCTGAACTGTGTCATCTGACGGAAGAAACAAAGAAGATTCAATCTTATTACGAACTTTACTAATGAAACTAACCTCAAAATCGGGATTAGGTATAATGAGATCTATATTCTCTTTAACAACAATTTCATTTATTCTATTTATATATTCATCACTGCCGGCCCTAGGTGCAAGAAAAACATTATTATAATATTTACATTTATTACTGACTAAAGAAAAATTATCTGCATCTGCTTCAGTTCCAAAAACATTTATCTTAGCTTGACTAAAACTAAATGCTAAGTCCATCCCTATTGCGCCTGCTGCACCAGTCAATAATACATTAGCCATTTATTACTGCTAAATGACTTATTATTTATAATCTAAGTCATTCAAAATTAAAATCTAATACTTGAGTCTCAAAAGTTTGAAGATTAACTGCAACAGCTCTACAAGGGTCGGGTTGAAAACCCATCATCTTTTGGTAATCTGTTTGGGCTTGCCACGTTCCCGGATTTATCATTAAGACTCCGTTGTGCCTCTCAATACCAAAAGAGTGGACATGTCCTGTAACAAAAATGTCTGGAACTTCTCTTATAAGCAAATGATCCTGTTTCTCAGGAGCTAGAGGAGTTTTAGCTCCATATATTGGGGCTAAATGTCTGCGATTTAGAAGCTCCTTCATCATATTGATTGGATCCTCATATGACAGTTCACGTAGACTTACCAGATCATCCAAGGACTTACCGTGGTAACAAAGAACCTTGACACCCGCTAAATTCAACAATACGGGGTTGGCTGTAAATGTAAGATTGTCTCCAAAATTTTGGACTACCCTATCTGGGAGAGGCAATTGTGGTTCCATCAAACGAACTGCATCGTGATTGCCTGGCATAATGACTGATTGAATTTGATGAGGAATCTTGGACACTGATTTAGATAATTCAGAATACTGCTCCCAGACATCAGTTATAGATAAATCAGCTTCTTGACCTGGATATGAATCAATACCATCTACTGCATCTCCAGCTATAACCAAATATCCTGGATTAGGAATCCATTCCTTATGGTAATCTACCTCTCCATTTAACCATGAAATAAATTTGTCCCATTCCTTCTCTTTAAATGTTCCACTACCTAAATGAATATCTGAGATGAAAATAGCAATATAGGGTTCCTCTGCTCTAGAGACTTCCCGGTATCTACCAAAATGGGGCCTTACAATTGGTGAATTAACAAAAATAGTATTACCTTGTCTATTCAATTTTCCGGAAACTCCAATTACTTCATCATGCAGCAAATTTAAGCTCTCTTTCTCTTCCTTGAGCATTACATTCAGACGGCTATCTGAATCTTCAAGAACTACCCTAATACGGCCATTTGGAAATGTACGAATGTCTGCAATCATTCCGACAACTTTGTTTTCTTCATCAGGATGTAAATTAGACAAAAAACCGGCATCTCTCATGGAGGGATTACGGCGAACTAAACGCGAAAGTGTTTTAAAGCGATCATTGAATAATGAAACATAACTTTCGAGTTTTCCATCTGATAAACTTTTTGTGATTTGCCTCTCAATAATAACTGGAGGGATTTCAGCAACTTTAGGTCTGCTTATTGGTTTTGGAGGCTCTGGAGTTTCATCAACAATTAAATCAGAGACACTGAGAAACAACTTGGGTTCTTTCAATAACTCCACAGATTTCTCCAATAAAACTAAACCTTCAGGATGATTAGACACATGAGTAAGTAATTCTGGCGAGGGCATCAATTTACGTTCTGAAAGCCAAGCAATAATCTCCTTCTCTTCAACTGTCAAGATTAGCCCTATCGGACTGAGAACAAAACACTTTTGCAACCAAAATTTGTAAAATAAAAATGATTATATTATAATAAAAAAAGCTTAAAAAATCAGGCTATAAAAAAGAAATTATTGCATAGCTGACCCCGCAGGTTTATAGCTAGTATGCTATACCCAAGGCCCAGTTGATTGTAGGCATATTATTATGGAGAAAAAACAAACCGAATCAAAATCAAATATCTTTGATAGTCTGTCTCACGACGAAAGAATATTTAAGAATAGAGATGCCCTTTCATCAACATACATTCCAAAATATTTCCCACATAGGGATGAAGAAATAAGAAATATTGCTAACATTCTCAAACCTGCCCTAAACGGATCTCAGCCATCTAACATCTTAATATATGGCCAAACAGGGACTGGAAAGACTGCCGTAGCAAAATTCATATGCAATCAGATAACTGCTAAAGCAAAAAATGATGAGAAAAAAATTCATACTGCTTACATTAATTGTAAACAGACAAATACAACCTATGGCATACTTTCAAACATAGGAAAAGCTTATTCTAAAGATTGGGAAAAAGAAATACCGATTGCTGGATGGAGAATAGATAAAGTTTATGCAGAAGTTAAACAAAAAGCGAAAGAAAATGGGGGTATAGTTATACTTGTTCTTGATGAAATTGATGCACTGGTTAACAAAGCTGGTGATGACATACTATACCACTTAACTAGCCTAAATTCTGATCTAGAAAATTCAAAGATATCTATTATTGGAATTTCAAATGATGTAAAGTTCACATCTTGGCTAGATCCCAGAGTGAAATCGAGACTAGGTGAGGAATCTCTAGCCTTTGCACCATATAATGCCCCTCAAATTGAAGAAATACTTTATGAAAGATCAAAGATAGCTTTCAAGGAAAATGTAGTAGAGCCATTGGTAATATCATATTGTTCAAGCAAGGCTGCGCAAGAGCATGGTGATGTTAGAAAAGCTCTGGATCTGTTACGAATATCTGCTGAACTAGCTGATAGAGAAGAACGTGAAATAGTTACTGCAAGATATGTCAACTTGGCACAAAATGTTATGGAAAATGATCAAGTGAAAAATATTGTTTCAACCCTGCCAATACAAAACAAAGCTACATTTGCTAGCATAATTGTAAACCAAGGTTCTCGGAAAAATAGCCAACAAACTACTGGAGAAGTTTATGAAACATATAGTAGAATTTGCAATATATTCAAACTAGAACTTCTCACACAGAGAAGAATCAGCAACTTAATTTCAGAATTAGACATGCAAGGTTTGATACATGCTAAAACTGTTAGTCTCGGCCGTCAAGGGAGAACAAAATACATTAGTCTAGCAATAGAAGAGAATCAGCTAAAGGTTGTAATGAAAAACGATTCATTCTTTGCTGATATACTTGAAGAACTGGAAAAACCAAACACATTTGCTGGAAGTATGCAGCTCAGGCTGATATAATCATTTGGAATCTCGCTCGACGATACCTTCATTCCAACCCTTTTCCCAACCTGCTGCTACAGCTGCATGTAAACCTGCTTCTCTTGCAGCTTCTTTTGCTGAACCAAGAACATTCTGACGCTCTTCTTTGGATTTTTGATTATTGATTGTCTCAGATATTTTCTTTACTTCTTCTGTTAAATTATTAACTTTAACCCACATTTCTTTACTAACCTTTTCAAATATCCGTTCACCTTCTGGACCTAATGGTGCATTAATTGCAGCTTGGAAACCTTCCTTCCTCGAATCTTGGAATGCTTCAGATTTCAGAATAGTTCCCTCATCTTTTTCCTGTTTATATTTTGCCCAAGATAAACCTCTCATTATACCTGGTATAAATTTCCTGACAAAATCTGGAATTTCTTCGAAATCTTTCTCCACAGACATTATGCTCCAAAAAACACTGCAATAAGGAAGTTACGGCTCAATCTCGATATGTATCTGGGAAAAAGAGAAGTAAAACTGTTATAATTTCTAAACGACCTAACATCATTAATGCTGATAAGAACAATAATGTAGCGTCTGAAAAACCATAGTATGTTGTAGATGGGCCAATGGCACCCAACCCTGGACCTATGTTAGCGAGACAAGAAAGTGATACTGACACTCCATCAATTAGATCCAAACTCGGCTCTAGATATAAAACAATAAAAGAGCCTCCAACAAACAGTATAACAAATATAAAGAAGAAAACACCTACGTTTCTAAATAGATCTTCATCTAAAACCTTACCTCCTATTCTGAGCTTAATTATAGCTCTAGGGTGTATGACCAAAAACATTTCTCTCTTTAAAGCTTTGAACAACAACATTATTCTGACCATTTTTATCCCACCTGTTGTAGAACCTGCACACCCTCCCATGAACATTGTAGAAAATAGTATGAAAATAGACAGATTTGGCCATGTCATATAATCTGCAGTAGTAAATCCAGTACCTGTTAGCAAAGAAACTGTTTGAAAAATAGTATATCGAAAGTTATTCCCGTACTCCAAATTTTCTCCTCTAAGAGTTCTATTCAAAAATATAGCAAAAAAAACAAATAAAGACCAAGAAAGAATAAACTTTGAACTCGTCATTATCTCTTACCACTTTGAATGCGGACTTTAGATTCTTATTGAACGAATCAGTTCGCTTCATAAGATAATTAAAAACATAATATAGTATAACAAAATTAATACCTGAGACAAACATAAATAATGTAATTATTAAATCTGTGACTGGATCATCATAAGAGCCTATAGATTCAATTTTAGGAGAAAAACCTCCTGTAGAGACTGTCGAAAATGAATTGCAAATGGAATCATATAATGGCATATCTGTCAAAGCAAATAAAAGTAAAACCTCTAAAAATGTCAATACAAAGTAAAGACTCCAAAGAAGACGGGCAGTTTGTGCCATCTGCGGTTTCAGACGCGTTATACCAGTCCCTGGCATTTCAGCTTGTAAAACTTGTACACCGCCTCCGAATAATCGTGAGAAAATTATAGTAGCTAAAACAATTATTCCCATACCTCCTAGCCATTGTGTTTCTGAACGCCAAAGTAGAAGTGATTTTGGAGCATCAAAATAACCCTCACCATACTGCTTCTGATTTATGACATCTTTGTTCTCAGGGACTTCCAACATTGTAGCACCAGTTGTTGAAAGACCTGACATTGATTCAAAGATAGCTCCAAAGACACCCATTTCATATGACATTAAACCTAATCTTTCGGAAACTATGTAAGGAAAGGCTCCAACTATAACCATAAAAAATCCAAACAGTAGGTACTAAGACGAAAGCCTCCCGATTTCGAATATCTTCCTCCGTATGAAAATAATAATAAAGAAAACCACCACCTAATACACAAAGAAGCTGTGGTAGAACAAACATCAAAGAAATATCATATATATTCTCACCAAGTAATAGTCCTGTGATTATAGGAATAATGAATGATATGCCAAAAAAAGCTATCATTATGCCTACTAAACTTAAAATTAAATGAAATCGCATTATTAGTGGAAGAAATCTTCTACCTCTGGAAGTTGATTTTTCAAAGTGAAAACTAAGACATGATCTCCAGACTCCAAAACTGATTCTTCATCTGGAAACAATGCATTTCCATCTCTATTAATCATAGAAATTAACGTCTTATCTGGAATTCCTAAATCCCTTAACTTTCTGCCAACCATACCATTTTTATCCTTGATCAAGAACTCTCGGACCGAGGCATCTCCACCTTCTAACTCCTCTAATCCTTCAATCTCATCAGTTGAAGTTGCACGATTGACAATTGCGTTGACTGTTACCCTTTTTGGATTTATCAAAGTATCAATTCCAGTATCCTGAACAACATACTCCAATTCTGTCTGGTAAACCAAAGCTACAGTGCGCTTAGCTCCCTCCTTCTTTGCTAGAAGACAACTCAAAACATTGAGATCTTCTCTGTCTGTTGCTGCAACAAACAAATCTTCATGCCTTATTCCCTCTTCGCGTAGAAAATGCCGATCTGTAGAAGAACCTACTAAGACTTTGACCCCTTCAGGCAAATAGGAACTAGCAGCTTCAGCCATATCTTTGTCTGGCTCCAAAATATAAATTTCAACATCATCATATCTCTTGTTTACCTGCTCAGCGAGTCTTAAAGCAATCTGACTCGTACCGGCAATCATTATACGTTTTATATTTCCTTCATCCGTTATTTCTTTAGGAATTCCCAAGGCATCAGAAAGACTATCTAGCTCACTATCTTCACTCAAAAGAATCATAATACGGTCTCTAGGCATCAAAGTATCGTTAACTGTAGGGATAATCAC
>JBJLBY010000003.1:0-14498 GCA_045567975.1 Candidatus Poseidoniales archaeon
AGACGAGGTATCAGACATTTTTGTAGTAGATTTAGATTTTGATGGATATCTGGATGTGGTGGCAGCAATAGAAAAGGATGATGAAATTAATTGGTATGATACTGCAGCAATTCCTGAATTTCCAAATATTTTGATGCCAGTTCTCAGTGTTTTAGCAATTATGGCTTTTAGAAGAAGAAAAACACTTTAGTCTGCCATCAATAGCCACCTAATGTCTGGATTGCTAGATGGTAAAGTCGCAGTAGTCACTGGAGGCTCCAAAGGTATCGGGTACAGTATAGCTGAACGCTTCTTGAAAGAAGGAGCTAAAGTTATAATTTGTAGTAGAAGTAAAGCTGAATTGTCTAAAGCAGCCTCTAAGCTAGGTTGTGAATTTCATCAATTAGATGTCAGTGATTCGTCAGGCGTTAAATCCATGTCAGAATGGTTTTCAAAAGAACATGGGAAGTTGGATATTTTAGTAAATAATGCAGGACTGATTCGTCCAGGAAAAATAACAGAGATTATTGAAGAGGATTGGGATCTTCAAATTAATGTGAATTTGAAGGGGCCATATCTAATGAGTAATAGTTTATTGCCATATATGAACGATAGAGGTGCAATTCTAAACATATCTTCTACAGTTGGCCTTAGAGCAATGAAAGGTGCTGCAGCTTATTGTGCATCTAAAGGTGGCGTTGTTAATTTAACAAGAGCGATGGCTCTTGATTTAGCTGGAAAAATAAGAGTTAATTGCATCTGTCCTGCAGTTGTTGACACTCCAATGGTTGATGAAAGGGTTGAAGCAGGCACTGTTTCAAGACGCACTCTAGACCGTGTTCAACCTATAGGCAGAATGGGTAAACCAGAAGAAATTGCGGCAATGGCATTGCATCTTTGTGGGCCTGAAGCGGCATGGACCACAGGTTCAATTATTACAGTAGATGGTGGGCAGACGGCAGCTTAGATATAGTCAATTCTAATTAATTGATTGTGGATTATTATAAAATATTAGGAATTGAGCAAGATGCAGATTCCAAATCTATAAAGAAAGCTTACAAAAAATTAGCTAAGAAATTCCACCCTGATTTGAATCCTGATGACGTAGAATCATCTGAAGAGAAATTCAAACAAATTAATGAAGCATATCACGTATTAATTGATGATAGCGAGAGGGAAAAATATGACCAGTTTGGTTCAGAATATGTTCCAAGAAAGGCACCTCAGTGGAGAGCCTCCACTATTTGGACTAATGATACTTGGGATTACATAAGATGAACGAACCAAAATCATTTGTGTCTAATGAAGTATATCAAAGGAGATGGATAATTCTTGCACTGATGAGTTTAAGTTTAATCATTGTAATTTTGAATAATGTAACTTTGAATGTTGCATTGCCAGAATTGTCTCAAGATTTGGATGCAAACAATACAGATCTTCAATGGATGGTAGATGCTTATGCACTTGTTTTTGGTGGTACTCTTCTTGTCATGGGAGCTCTTGGAGACCGTTTTGGGCGTAAGCCAGCCCTACAGTTGGGTCTGATCATTGTCGCTTTAACATCAGGCGCAACTGCAGTTTATGCTTCTACATCTGAGCATGTAATTTTGGCACGTGCAGTTATGGGGCTAGGTGCGGCGCTTGTGATGCCAGCCACTCTTTCGGTAGTTGTAGTGGTGTTTCCTTCCGAGGAGAGGGGTAAGGCAGTCGGAATTTGGGCAGCAATGGCTGGTGCAGGAGCTCCAATAGGTCTTATTGTCGGTGGTTGGTCTGTAGAAAATTATGGTTGGGAAATGGTCTTTTGGATTAATGTACCTGTAATCATAGTTGCGTTAATACTAGGTATTTTTCTAGTTCCAAATTCGAAGGATAGTCAAGAGCGGCCATTGGATTTTGTTGGCTCAATCTTATCGATTAGCGCTCTTTTATCTTTACTTTATGCTATCATAGAGGCACCTAATGCAGGATGGACTAGCCCAGAAACTATTGGCACTGCAGGATTAGGTTTGATTCTGACTTTTGCTTTTATTAAGTGGGAAAAGAGCACAGAACATCCCATGCTACCAATTAATTTGTTCAAGAATATGGGCTTTACAATGGGCTTAATTGCAATCACTTTAGCATTCTTTGTTATGTTTTCATTTATGTTTACACAGATGCTCCATTTTCAACTAGTTAGAGGCCATTCAGCTTTATCTGCAGCACTTCGATTTATTCCTTTGCCGTTAGGATTGATGCCAGCAGCAGCCAATAGCGATAAATTAGTTGCAAAATTTGGAAATAATAATGTCGTTGCCCTCGGTCTAACTTTGGTTTGTACTGGGATGTTACTGTTTACTACAGTAGATGTTGGCACTGAATATCTTAGGATAGCATTAACTTTCTTCATACTTGGACTTGGCATGGGTCTAACTATGGCACCTTCAACAACAATGGTAATGGATTCTATTCCTGAGGATAAGGCAGGTGTCGGAAGTGCTACTAACGATGCTAGTAGGGAAGTAGGAGGTGCTCTTGGCATTGCTATTGGAGGTAGTGTATTGAACGATGTTTATCAGAATAGTTTAGTTGTCCCTGAAGGTTTGGAGGTTTTTTCTCCAGTGATTACCGAGTCATTCCCTGCAGCCATGAGAATTGGCGGTCAATTAATTAGTGAAGGTAATATGCTAGGGGCATCTTTGATTGAAAATGCTCGCTTAGCATTTATGGAAGGAATGGTTGGTTCGGCTATGGTTAATGCAGGTGTTGCTTTCATCACAGCAATTCTTGTTAAATTGTACATGCCAGGTAAATCAAAATAATAATTAGAAAAATGGTCCGTCCTCCCGGATTTGAACCGGGGACCTGCCGGTAACTGCGGCCTCCCGTACTCACGGGTAAAAGGGAAAGACCCCTACAGCCGGCCGCTCTGGCCAGTCTGAGCTAAGGACGGTGTTAGTTGCATTTAGTGACCACTATTTGTTGCTTCTTCTGTATCATCTTCGAAACTATTGGTGTTTAATTCCATGCTAGAATATTCTTTTCCATATTCTAATGCCTTTATAATAAAAAATAAACATAAAGCAATCATTAGTGCTATAAGACCATAAGATAGATATTCCCAATTCTTTCCTTCATACATGAAAGGCATTGTCGCAAATCCATTCCACAAAGCATGCATCGCAAATCCAAAAATATAAGCTATCAGTAAATTTTTTTGTACAGGTTTTTGCATTTGGTTAGATAATGCAACTGCATAACCTATTGCTGCAGGACCAACAGCATGTAATACCGTAGATCCAATTCCTCTAACGAAAGCATTTATCGTCCATGCGTCCGCACCATACCAAATCAAAATAAATAATTCATAAAGCAAGTTTTCAATTATCGCAAACCCCATTCCACAAGCTACACCATACAGTACGCCTTCGTATGGAGTTTTCAATCTTTTCATCACAAATATTAGCCCAATTGGTTTCAATATTTCTTCAACAAAAGGGGCAATCACAGAGACTAGTATCAGCTCTGTCTGACCAAACTCTCCATCACCCAAGAGAGCATTTTGATCTACATTAATCATCCTTGCTCCCATATCATTTAGCAAACTTGCTGGCAATGTAGAAAACATACCCCAAGCCAGAGCTATCAGAACAAGCCTTTGCGGTTCTGGTGAGGCAACAGTTCTAGTGTAGATATAACTGATCCATATTAATCCGGGAAATGAGAAAGCAATTATGAATGCTATTGGGAATAAATAGAGAAATGGTCCTCTCTCACCAAGTACTGCAATTCCCAGAGCTAAAGACATCAAAAAGCCAAAAAATAAAACACCAGATCGAGGTAATTGTAATTCACGTTTCTCTAGGGTCCCAATCTTCTTTTCTAATTTTTTTGGTATTTCATTTTTATTAATCCAATTTAAGTCATCTTTAGCGTTAGCCTTATTGTAGTAAATATCTCCTGTTTCTTTACTGAATTGACCAGGATAGAAAGGCCTGTATTGAGTGGGAGTTCTTTCTTCTTCATTTTCTCTAATATTTTTAGAATATGGTTTCTTATTTACAGATACATATCTAATAGGCTTAGGCATCTTTTGTAGAATTGCTGCTATAATTAGACTTCCTGCAAAAAGTAGAATCATTATTAGCAAACCTAAGAATGGAATCTCAGGAAGCGTCATTGGTCTTCCATCTTCCATTGCAATCGGCCCTACAATGTACAGATACCCTAATTGCCCACCCATGATGAGCAACATATTTGCTAAGATTAGTCCATAAATTCTGAAAATAGCCCTATACTTCACATAATGCCATACAACTATGCCATTAAGGTAATTGCTTTAACCTAGAAACACATTTTTGTCTAGTCATCTCAGTTATTGCCTCAGGATCTCCAATTCCATTGTAACCTGCAGCTCCAGGGTGTCCACCAGCTGAACCTCCATTCTCTTCAACTACAGATTCTAAAATGGTAGCTAAATTGAATCCTTTAGAAACGATACGATTTGAAGCCCTTGTAGATATTCTCATTTCACCTTTTTTAGTTCCAGATGCGACTAGTGCTATGTCTGCACCTAGTATGATTAATAATCTTGCAGATCCAGATTCAAAAGAATTTACAAGACTAGTTGCTACTATCCATTTTCCTTCTTGCCTCCATTTCATTCGCTGTGCAGCTTTAAGGAAGGTCGTTTTTTGAGATAAAGGCCTCTCTTGGTCTAGCATAGTGATTACTTCTTGTGGTTCAGCTCCAGCATCGGTAAGTTTACTAGCTGCATTGAAAGTTAGATTGTTTGCATGCCTGAATTGGCCAGTATCCGTATATATTGCAGAGAGAAGAACAGTTGCACAAAGTTTGTTAATTTTTAATCCAAGTTCATTGATTACGCTCAGAATAATTTCGGCAGTACTAGTTTTCTCAGGTTGGTGTATAATTTCAGTTCCTTCGGGCCATCCTTCAATTTTTGTGTGGTGGTCAATAACAATAATATGCTTGGATTTAGGAATAGGCCCACAGTGTTCTGGGTTTGGACTATCTAATGCAATCACAGTACCGTTCCATTCTTCAGGAGGTTTTACTCCGATCTCTTCGTTAGCTATTTTAGCAATGTTTTGACCATGGGAACTGATTCCATCTGAGGCCGTTATTTTAGCATCTGGAAAAACAGTCTTCAATGCTATAGCAGACCCTACAGAGTCTACATCAGCATGATGATGTATTATCAGTAATAATTTTTCTTTTAATGCGGATTTAATATTTTCATTTAGTAGCATTCTGATTGGTATTTTGTATACTTTGAACCACAGGAGTTAATTTCTTTTGAAGTTCTTCAATTTGTGTGTTTAGTGCGTTTACTTGATTCTTTAAAGTTTTATTTCTTATTTCCATAGTCTCTTTTTCTTCATTTAATTCTTCTTTCAATTTCTTCACATCATCCACTTTTTTCATTACGGAGCCAATAGCACGATAGATAGTATTTTTTTTTGTTGCGCCTTTTAGTTCATTCAGTGTTCTTTCAGTTTCAGCGATAGTAACGTCAATTTGTGATATCTGTTGTGCGAGTGCTTGTGACTGCTGCTGCATTTGTTGGAAAAGATTAATTTTTTCTTGAACGTTTTCAGGTGTTATTTCATCCATTTTTTATTACTCCTTCAGCACAATAGGCCCATCCCAAGAAGGAATTTAAAGCAGCCCTTAAACTGGTAAAGTCTTCAGCTTCCAGTATTATTTTCAATTTTTCTCCAGCAGGAATAATTTCAACATCTACTTTTGGCAGCCCTTCTTTTGCTTCATCAGCAAGGGCTCTAGCAATAGGTTTAGTGTCAGCTCCAGTCTTTAGGCTTACTTGAGCTTTCATTAGTCAGATATGACTGTTTTCTTAGTCGATGGCCTTATTTTGTAAAAGATTTTATCTCCACATACTCGACATGTTAATCCTAAAACTTCTAGATCCATGTCTAATTTAGCCCCACAAGATGCACATTTGTAACTTACCATTTTAGTCCTCCTTTGAAGGGTAATAAGCCCCGCTTGCGAACTGATAGCCGCAACTGTTGCAAGAAAAAATTCCAGTAGATATGCGCTTTACATTCATCTTTGAGCAGGCAGGACATTCATATTTTTGGCGCTGCTTTTTCTCTACAGCACCCAATCTTCTTCTAACTGAAACTCCGTATCTAGCTCCAAATCTGCCAGTGCTTCCTACTTTCTTTGTTCCCTGACTCATCCAGATATACCTTTTAGAGCCTCACGTAAAACGTTATCGCTGTCTCTTGCAGTTTTTACAGCTTGCCTTACTTCAGCATCAGTAAATGCACCATTCATTCCTTTTTGGGCGGCCCTTAAATTACCATTTTCATCGTGAGCTACAGTAAGTCTTGCAGCCATTACACCCTCTTCATCAGAGGTAGGGTCTAAGATTACAGAATCTCCGACTTTTGCAAAAGTGCATGATATTGGCCAGCAATTGACAGGTAAATCCACGTCTTCATCAGCTATACCGTGTTGTACGTTTGGTATTTTTGCATTGGATAAAGCTGCAGCAGCAGCCAATGTACAACAATCAAAGAGATTGCCGCCATTGTCTAAGATATGTAAGTCAATATAAACCATCCAAACTTTTTCACCTTCTTCAATGCACAGTTGTTCAAAATCTATCATTCTTGATTCCCTAATTCCTCTGTCTACAACTCTTGCTAATTCAATTGATTGTTCACGTGGTGGTCCAGGATCAAAAGATTGATCTGCTAAAGGTGCTAATTCAGTAGAAGTAGTCATAGTTCCACTCTTAGGAGAGTCGCCGTATGGTGTTCCAATTAACATTTTAATACCACAGAGAACTTTTGTATTCCCTAAATTTACCATTGCAGATCCTTCTGCCGTGTTTATCATTCCAGTTTCTATTGTAACTTTCCTGAATTCATTGATTCCACGGCCGTCGGCCCTCTTACCATCTTTGGCTAGAGATTCCATATGACCTCTCATCAAGTTTGACACGTTATCGTTGCTCATTTGCCACCTCCATAACTATTTTCTAATGCTTCACGCATTATTTTGTAAAGATCCATACATCCACTTGTCGCTAAATCCATAGCTTCTTCAAATTGATCGGGTGTTAGGTGGCCATCAAGTTGTAGAAGTACAACTTCACCAGTACTTGGTATGATAGCTAATGGCAAATCTGCTTGTCCATAATTATCTTCTTCTTTGTTCAAGTCGAGAACTACTACGTCATTTACTTTCCCGGAAGCACATGCAGGTATCATATCTCTCATTGGTATGCCTGCATCAGCTAAAGCGACAGATGCTGCAGTCATTGCAGCACATCTTGTTCCTGCGTGAGCTTCAACAACTTGCATATCGACACGGATAGATGCTTTAGGAAATTCTTCTACCATTACCACTTTTTCAAATGCTTGAGATACAATGTAAGAAATTTCAGTAGATCGTCTATCAAGACCTGGTCTTTTTCTATCATTTACACTGAAAGGCGCCATGGTGTATCTAGCCTGAACAATAGCTCTATCGGCTTTTTGTTTATGTCTAGGATGACATTCCATCGGTCCAAAAACACCAGCATAAATTTTGTTATTTCCCCATTCTAGATAACAAGACCCATCAGCATTATCTAGTACTCCTGCGGTGATTTTAACTTCTCTCAATTCATCCGGTTTTCTTCCGTCTAAGCGGACTCCATTTTTTATTAATTCCATATCTGTTTGGCCAGCCATTTTATTTCTCCAATAATTCCTCTATTTTTTTTGTTAATCCTTTTGATGTAGTATGTTTATCAATTGTTTCGATTGCTTTCTGAGCTAACGCAATGTTTTCACCTTTTCCATCAATCCAAATAAGTCCATTCTGACCAATTTGAATTCTGGTATTAGTTTTCTCACGAATCGTTGTAATCATTGAACCTTGTTTACCGATTATTCTAGATACGCTTGTAGGCTCTATACTTACAATAGTTCCAGAGTATAACTTTCTGCAATCATCTTTCTTTAAGCTAATTTGATGTGTTCCTGCTGCATCGACCATAAATATTTCACCCCATACAGCATCTCCAACCTCTAAGAAGCGTGCTGTATCTCCAAAGGGGACTTTCCACCCAGACTCACTGTGATGTAGGGTAGAATTGAAAGCTGCACCAATATTCATCCTCCAGACAGAAGGTCCAGTTTCTTTACAAATACCTACTATTTTGTCTCCTACTTTTGGATTATATCTTCCCTTGATTGAATTTACATTCATGTATCCAGAGCGGTCGCTTGAAAAGCCAATTACAGATGAATAAATCTGCCCATCACTTCTGAATATTCCCTTTCCAGGTTTGCTCTTAGTTTCTAGCAAGTCACCAGGCAATACTAAGTTTCTAGAGCTTCCGCTATTTGATTTATCATTTGATTCTTCGCTCATTACAAATCATCTCTTTTCCTTTCTAATACAGTAAGTTCCAAACTTAGGGCTATTTGAAGATTTGTTTTGGTTATAGTGCTTTAATTTCTGCAGTTCCCTTTGTAACAGAGCCTAATAAATCTTCTAGTTTACTTTGAGCTGCAGCTGCCATTTCAATGATTCCAATCCAGCTGCCGTCTTTTTGATATTCCTCACTCTCAATATTACCTAGCCCACTTAATTGGCCGTAGCATTTACCAACGTGAATAGCTGGAATTTTGACAGCCACACGTATTTTATCGAAAGATATGGGAATTAGCAATTTTATTTTTGAAACTATTTTCTCGATTTGCTTTTCATCAGATTCAATAGGATCTACGGAATATTTTATTTCTTCAATAGCATTTTCTATTCTCTGAAGTGGATGTGGACCTCCCGTTTGTGGATTCATTGCATTGGCAACTATATGTGATATTATTCGTTTTCTTTTTTGTTCTACGATTTCTTTCTTTTGTTGTGATGTAAGTTGTATGCTTCCTTCGGTTAAAATTTTCTTGTATGTATTTATTAAATCCAAAGAACCAAATGTATCATTAACTAATTTTTCAGGAGCCCTCTCACCTTTTGAACTATCACTCCAAATTCCATCAGCAGCAATGGCTTCTTCCCAGTCTATTTCTTCCCCTTCTTTGTACTGTTGCGCAGCTTCAGGATCAATTAATATCTCGAAACGATTCCCCCCAGTTTCTAATCTAGCAGTTACCGAATCTTCAAGAGATACCATTACTTAATTTTCTTTAGAGCCTCACTTACAGTTTTCGAATCCAACGTGTGAAAATCATCTTTACTATTTATGACAGCTACTTCGATTACTTCAGATTTTAATTGGTTCTCATTCGCAGCAGATAGTGCTCTGAGACCTAGATTTATGGCTTGATTTTGGCTCATATTTTCTTTATAATCTTTCTCAAAAATTTCCATAACTTCGTTTCTTCCAGCACCAATTCCACCAGCTTTGTAAGCCATCATAGCTCCGGAAGGATCAGTTTCATAGAGATGAGGTCCATTATCATCTATCCCTGCAATTAACATTGCAGTTCCGAATGGCCTTACGCCTCCATACTGAGTGTAGCTTTGTTTAAAGTCGCATAATTTTTTGACTAAACTACCGACACCTAGTTTTTCTCCATAGTTGAACGAGTTAACTTGACATTCAGTTCTTGCTCGATCAACAAGCGCTCTGGCATCAGCAACTAAACCAGATGTTGCACATCCAACGTGTGAATCAATTTTGAAAATCTTCTCTATACTATCTGGTTCGATTAGTTTTGAGCTTAATCTTTTGTCTACGATTAAGACGACTCCATTTTTGAACTTAATTCCAACTGTGGTGGTTCCCCTCTTTACAGCTTCTCTAGCATATTCTACCTGAAATAGTCTACCGTCAGGTGAGAATACTGTGATAGCCCGGTCATAGGCCATGTGTCCTGCTTGCATAAAAAATACCTAATTGCCACGGTCTCGGACGGTAATAAAGGGTATCGGTAGATGGATTAATTATTAAATGTCCAGTATTTAGCATGCCGTGCGTAAGGTCATTTTAGTGGTTGTTTTCATGCTGATGCCAGGTTGTTTAGACACGACTCCTGAGCAAATTTCAGGAATTGCGATTGACTTACCAAATCAAGCTGTGACTGAGGGTGACGTAGCTATGTTTAACGCTACAGGTAAGACGCTAGATGGTGCAACATATCTTTGGGATTTTGGAGACGGCCTTGGTGGCTCTGGAAAAACAGTTAGTCATGTTTACATGGATGAGGGCCTTTACAGCGTTATTCTAACAGTAATAGATAATGATGGTAACGTTGGAATTGCTGAGGAACAGATAGAAATCCTTCACCGTAACGAGGCGCCAACAGCTAGTTTGGAGGCCACATATGGTGGGCTTGGTCAAGCCGTTAAAGTGAATAGCATTGCTTTTTTTGATGGAGGAGATTCTACAGATCCTGATGGCGATATTCTGACTTTTGAATGGGATTTTGGTGACGGAAATACAGGAACAGGTATTCGACCGAATCATTTCTATCAGACTGTCGGTAATTTTACGGTAACTTTAACGGTTATAGATGAGGGGGATTTGTTTAGCAGTGCTGAAACTTGGATTCTAGTCTCAATAAGAACATATAGTGTTGAATTTAGTAAGAATGAAGTGATTGTTCCATTAAAGACAGGCTATACCGCTGAAGAAGCTACATCTATTGAATCTAACGTTTTTCCATATAATCTCACAAATGTTGCTTATAATTTACAATGGGATGAGGATGAAGACTCAGACAATTTGCCGATATGGGTTGTTGTAGATCCCTTAGATTATCCTGATAATTTCACATTTTCAGTTCAAACTGAACCTAGTTATAATGTCAGTTTATCTAATTCAGCAACTTCGGGAGATATTTCGTTAGAGTTCTTCGACCTTTCTAGTGTACCATCAAATTTCATCATTTCATTTGGTTCAACTTCTGAAGTTTATAATCATCTTTTTGAGCAAGGTTATACTAGCCCTAAAGGTGAAGGTGCTTGGGAAGCATTTATTACTTGCAACAATGCCCCATCAGCTACAGACTTTGGGACGGGCACTCCAGCAGATACTGATTCAGGTAATGATTGGTTCTTATCAGTTATATACGAATATTATACTGCCAATATAATAGAAATTTAGTTTTCGTCTTCAAGTACTCCCATTTGCTTAGCGAAATAAGCTAGTGTTTTTTCAACAGATTTATTATATTCTATGCCGCCTTTTTCCTTTGCCATTTCAAGGGGCCCTATAGCTGTTCCAACAGCGCCCTCAATATCCTCAGGGTTTCTTTTCAAAGCTACATGATAATTACATATGGCTAAGTTGTGCCAAGCTCTTGGTTCTTGTGGATCAATCTCAGTAGCTCTCTTGTAGTGTTCTGCAGCTCTCTCCAATCTTTTTTCAATCCAAGCAGCATTACCTAATCTAAGGTAATTTTTGACATCGCCTTTCACAACTTCAGATGCAAATTCTTTGAATTCTCCGCCGCCTGATGTTTCGATGCTACTTTCACTATTGTAATAGCTCTCATAATTGCTTGTTGTTCTCTCTTCTCTTATTTTACTAGTTTCATTATCATTTTGGTTTAGGAATCCACTTGTGTCAGGCATTGGTTCATCAAACATTCCAAATCCAAACATGGGTTCACCAGTAGGCTCGGTAGATTTGATAGAGTTTGGCTCCTCGACAATATGAGTTGTAGATTCTAGTTTAGTCTCTTTAATATTAATTGGTTCGGTATTTGCATTAATCTCAAATCCTTGAACCCTATTTCCAGCTCCAACAACTGCAAAGTCTATCATTTTTGAATGATCAATACAAGTTATTTCACCTCCAGTTTCAATTTTTTCTAAAGGTTGACCATTACTTGACAGTAAATACAGGTTACAGTCATGCGAGCCAGCCAACACACCACCGTCTGGTAGGGGTGCTACAGTCCTAACATATCCTCCAGTTTCAAAATTCCATGAATCATTTCCGTTACCATCTAATGCTTGAACTTTACAATCCCATCCACCTATGAAGATTATTTGGCCATCACTGTTTGTAGAAACATCCCAAAGTGAATCGCTTCTTTGTTTTTTCCATAATAAATTACCATCATTATCTAAACAATATAGGTACTCATCACCGCACCCTACAATGACGTTTCCACTTTGAGAAGCTCCCACTCCCACCATCGCTCTGTCAGTTCCATGTTCCCAAAGTTGTAAACCGTTATCGGTAAACATTGCAATTGAATCGCCAGTCCCTATTATGATAAATTGAGAGTTAGGGTCAGCATATAATGACCAAATGGATTTGCCAATAGTTTGTTCCCATTCAACACTTCCTAGTGAGTTCAACATTTTTAGCTTACAATCTTTTCCACCACAGACAACATTACTTCCGTTTTTTAGCAATGATAAGCCATGTACTCCTTCATCAATTTTCTTTTCCCATATTTTCTCCCCAGCACGATTCATTAGTGTCAGGTTGCCATTTCTATCTCCAACAGCGATTTTGTTCCCATCTTCAGAACACGAAATGCAAATTACTGGGCCTGCGAGTTCCACATCAAAGGCTGGTTGATAGCTCATTCGTAAACGCCGGCAATCGTTGTTATATTTATTTCTTGTTATGATATATTTTGCAGCATATAAATTTATATAAAGCATCATTGTAGTGACACACTACTTTGGCTCCCCTTTCGGTTGTCAAAGTTTCCAAATTGGTGTACAAAATGAACCGCAATCGTATTAGATTTGTGTCTGCTCTTGGCCTATGTATTTTGGCCATGTTTATGTTAGGTAGTTCCGAAGAGGCCTCAGCTGGAACTATGAACTTTGGTTCTTCATTCCCAGACGAAGAGAGGGTAGATCCTAGCGAAGAAATGGTTTTCAGAATCAATGTATCATTTTCAGGTTCTAGTTCATTAGATGAGTTGTGGGTTTATTTTGGAAACGATGAGGCATTTGATATAACTGCAGGGGGCTGTGAGGATTGTGGCTGGGACGGCGATAATCCTAATGATGGTACATACACTACACCAGTAATGTTGTTATCTGCATCAGATGCACTTGATGTTGAAGATTATGGCGTCGAGACAATTAAGTACGGTTTCAAGGCTAAATTTGATGGCAGTAGTACTTTCAATGCGTTTTGGCCAGGGACCTCTGATGCAGATTTTAATACATCAGCTACTACCGTTAACACATTACCAGTAATGTCTGGCGATGCAGCAGTTAATCCAAATCCAGGTATGCCTTATGATACTTTTACAGTTTCAGTGACTTACACAGATGCAGATAATCACGATGGTACTATCAGTGCAACAGTCTGTGAAACTAGTGCTCTAGAAAATTGTCAAGCCTCTTTTAATTTAGATAAGGGAGTTGGTGATAACAGTGGTGGTGTAGTTTATTCTCAAACTTTCACTACAGAGTATGGTGGTGATGATATCACAGTTACTTTGAATGCCACAGATGGTTTTCATTTTGCACTATTGGAAAGAACAGCTACATTTGAGATTGATACAGACAAACCTTGGTTGAGAGACAGCGCAGTCTCAGCCACCAGTGCTGGAGAAGATGATAACATTACTTTTTCAGTAGTTTACTGTGTTTTCGATGTTACCAATTCAGGTGCAATAGTTGTGAACGTTGACATTGGTGGAGCCACTCATGAAATGGATAGAGAACTCGATGGGTCCAATTCTGATTGTTTAAATGGTATCAATTACAATATTACAGTAAAAGTAGGTTGGTCTGTAGATGATCAAACAGTTACCTTCTCAGCCTCTAATGATAATGATACTGCAGGTAATCTAGTTCATCCAGAGACGATTACTATCAATGATGCACCTACTCTAGTGGCAGGAACTGCTGAAAGAGTTGGCGATGATTTTATTATCAATGTTACTGCAGAAGATGTTAATATTGATGAAGATGCTGCAGATGCTATTACAGTAAATGCTACAATACAATATGGTAGCACTTATGCAATGTCTCTAGATGAAGCTACAGGAAATTACACAGTTACTGTGGCTCAAGCTGACATAATAGATGAGAGAGGGGGTAGTCGTGTCATAACTTTTGAAGCTACTGATTTACATCTACAGTCTACACCTGAAGACTTTGGAAATGCAGTCACTATTGATGTCGATACCACAAGTGCGTTCACTTTAACGGCCAGTACTACTGCAGCCACCCTTACTCCAGGAGTTCACACAGTTTCCTTCAACATTGAAAATAATGGTAATCACGAAGATAGATTCACTATTTCAGTTGATAGTGTTAATGGTTGGATAACTTCATCACCATCAGAACCTGTCTTAGTAGGATATGATTCAGACGAAGATTTCACAATAACCGTTACAGTACCTGAGGTCGCAGCAGGCACAATTGATTCTTGGACAGTTTCCGCAGTAGCAGAGAATGTTAATACTGAGACAGACAGTGAAGCAGGTACAACTACAGTTGGAGCAGTTTCAGGCCGTGAAGTTTCTATTGGCACATCATCAAGTAATGCTGATCCTGGAGCAACTGTAACATATTACTTTACAGTAACCAATACAGGTAATACTGCA
>JBJLBY010000004.1:0-14071 GCA_045567975.1 Candidatus Poseidoniales archaeon
GGAGGACAAGATGGTTTTATTGAACTAGGAGTAAACGATAATCAATATCCATATTTCAAAGTTAAATCAGGATCATTCTCATGGAGAACGGTAACATCAAATCAGACAGTAGAATCTGGAGCTTGGTATCACCTAGCGGCAACATACAGTGAATCAGATTCATATATCAAGATATATGTAAACCGAGAATTATCCGGTTCATATGATTTACCAAACACTTTTGTTTTAAGTCGTTCATTATCTGCAAAGAATTGTATCGGCGCAGGTACCTCAGGTTCGTCAGTTTGCTCTGTTAGCAATATGGAAGGAAACATTGATGAAGTCAGAATTTCTTCTTCAATACGTTCAGTTGATTCTTTCGTTTCATTGTATGATACAACGTATCTTTCTGCAACAGCTTATGATTATGAAAATTCAATCACAGATATTGAATGGATATCTTCTATTGATGGAGTGATAAGTTACGATTATTCACTTGTAATTAATGCTACAACGCTTTCTCCAGGAAATCACACGATTACTTTCAGAGCAAAAGATAATTATGAATTCTGGTCCTACAATGCTACTACTCCTCTTACTGTTAAACATCATCCTCGTTCATCAATAGAATCTGTAAGTCATGATTCCACGGATGAGAATGTATTGATTTCTTTCACGGCTACTGTCTCAGATTCAGATGGGTCAGTCACTGATTACGAGTGGCATTCAAGTTTAGATGGAGTATTCAGTAGTGATAAAAACACAACCAATAGTAGTCTATCTGTTGGCTATCACAGTATAACTTTCAAAGCAAAGGACAATGATGGTTTATGGTCAATTACTAGCTTTGAGTCACTATTCATAAATGATATTCCTGAGTCTAACATATCTTCACAATCGGGATATGTTTCATACCAAAATAATTTCACACATTTCAACGTTTCTTTCTATGGTAATGTTAGTGATAATGATGGTAGTATAACTCACAATTATTGGAATTCGAGTAAGGACGGAGTATTGAGTACATCTGGTAATTTCACGATTAATGTTAATACATTAAGTCTAGGAAATCACACAATCACATTCCAAGGTCGTGATAATTATACCACTTGGTCACCAAAAGTAACTACTTGGTTAGTTGTTAAAGCATATCCAAATGCGACTATCGTAAGTCAATCCTCATATTCAATTAATTATGAAGATTCGGTTACATTTGTTGGTAATGGATCAGATAGTGATGGTTACATTACTCACTATGAGTGGATTTCAAGTCAGGATGGTTTACTGAGCAATAATGAAACTTTCACCAATAGTTCTCTTTCTACAGGTTTCCATTGGATTACTTTCAAAGTTAAAGATAATGATACCCTTTGGTCACGTCCAGTAACAGTTGCTTTCTCGGTTAATGATGTTCCAGTGTCTGTTATTGATAGTATCGAACCATATATCTCCTATAGGAATAATTTTACCAATTATAATATATCATTCTCTGGTAGTTCATACGACAAAGACGGTCAAGTAACTTCATACTATTGGAACTCAAGTAAAGATGGAGTATTGAGTACCTCTGGTAATTTCACGATTAATGTTAATACATTGAGTCTAGGAAACCATACAATCACTTTCCAAGGAGCAGATAATGGCACAGCTTGGTCACCAAAGGCATATTCATGGATTGTTGTGAAAGCTTATCCAAATGCTACTATCAATTATGTTTCAGATACATTTGCTAATGAAACTACTAATGTTGAGTTTAGAGGAGAGGGAATTGATGAAGATGGAAGTATCTTAGATTACAGATGGAATTCATCAATAGATGGTTTGATTAGCAACTTCCAAAATTTCAATATATCTACTTTAAGTCCTGGTGAGCATTTAATTGAATTAAAAGTAAGAGATAATGATAGTCTTTGGTCTCGTGCAGTTAGCGTCAATCTGACTATTAATGGAAAGCCTACTGTTGAGATAGCAGGTTCAGTCCCACAGGTAATTTATGAATTTAGTGGTAATAGTACTATTCCAGAATCTAATGAAGAAACTATTGCTTTCTGGTCATTTGATGAGTTAGAAGGTAATAAAGCCTCAGATTCTACAGATAATGAGAATGAAATAACATTGCAAAATGGAGCTTACTTTACCGAAGGATTGTTCGATAATTCAGTTTATTTGGATGGAGATAATGATTATTTATTCGTTCCAAGTCTAGTTTCTGGAGTCGCAGTACACAGTGAAGTTACGTTTGAATCCTGGATTTACTTAGATAGTTCAATAGCAGCAGGTAAGAAAGCAACAATATTCTCAGGAGGAAATGATGGAACTATTGAATTAGGAATTAATTCAAATCATCAAGTATACTTTAGGGCTAATTCGAATAGTATAGGATGGGTGACAGTTACGACAAATCAGACCGTGGAAGATGGTCGTTGGTATCATCTTGCTTTCGTTTACTCAGATCAAGACGACTTCATTGAAATATATATCAATCATGTTTTGGAAGCTGAATATGATTTGCAAGCTACTTTTGAATTATCATTTAACTCAGGATTTGGAAATAAGATAGGTAGTTCATTGTCAGGTTCAAATAAGTTCATTGGAAGGATAGATGAGTTTAGAGTTACAGAAGCAGCACTTGGCTCTGATGATTTGATTAAAGGTCATGATATTGCGTATTTCGTAGGAACTTCTTATGATTTCGAAGATTCAATAAGTAACGTATTCTGGTATTCATCATTAGATGGTTTCTTCACATCTGGATACTGGTGGCAGGCTAATTCAACGACTGAGACACGATTATCTTTAGGATATCACAATATTAGTTTCAGAGTTCAGGACAACTATGGTTTCTGGTCTGATTATGCAACTTCTTCTCTCTTCATCAAGGCACATCCGCAGTCAAGTATCTCTAATGTCAGTTCTTATTCATTCAATTATGGTAATCCACTTTATCTGGAAGGGGAAGCTGAAGATAAAGACGGAGATGGAGATAGTATAGTTGCTTTCGAATGGATGTCAGATATAGATGGCAAAATTAGTAATAATCTATCTACAGAAGGGATTATTTTATCTCCAGGACTTCATAATATTACTTTCAAGGTTATGGATGTTGACGGACTTTGGTCAATTACAGACAAGGTATCTGTTTACGTAAATGATATTCCAGTATCTGCTATAGTTCATATCACACCTAATCCGGCATCTAAGTACAATGAAACTGAACAAATCATTCAGTTTATAGGTCATGCATATGACAATGATGGAGAGATAGTTGATTATTATTGGAATTCATCGCTTTATGGAGTTATTGGAAGAGAAAATTCAACATCTATCTCAGCAGATAATCTTACGGTTGGAATGCATAATATCACTTTCCAAGTCAAAGATAATTTCGGAACTTGGTCACCTAATTACACGTTTGGACTGGTAATATTCTCTAATCCTATTGCACATATTGTTGAAATAAATCCAAATTTCCAAGCACAAGATGAATCAGTCAACTTTGTTGGTAATGGTACTGATGAAGATGGTAATATCACAGATTACAGGTGGTATTCATCAATTGATGGTTTATTTGGTACGTTAAAGAATTTCAGTATTACAGATTTGCAACCAGGAAATCATACGATTTCTTTCCAAGTTAAGGACAACTCCGGTCGTTGGTCTGCTTTTGACACAAGCTATGTTGTTATCAATTCAAGACCAGTTATCGAATTAATTAATTCAGTACCTAATTTGATATATGCATATGGTCCAGATAACGATCTTCAATCTTCTGACGTTTATACGTTAAGCTATTGGCATTTCGATAACAATAGTGATGGAAAAGTAGCCGATTATAGCTTTAGTAATCCTTCTAATGATTTGACCATACAAGGAAACCCTGATGTTGTTCCTGGTTTATTCAATAACTCTCTCAGGCTTGATGGAACTTTAGATTCATTATCAACTCCTGAATTGGAAACAACTGGAAGCAAAATATTTGAAGAAGTAACGATTGAAGCCTGGGTTTACTTGGATCAAAATTATGTTTTTGACAGAAATCGAGTGATATTTGGAGGCGGTCAAGATGGTAACTTAGAAATTGGTGTAAGTGTTAATCGTGAAGCCTATGTTACAGTTTACTCAGATACCTTAGGTAGTTATCAATTGTTCAGTGATTATGAAATCAATAAATTACAATGGTATCACATTGCAATAGTCTACTCTGAACAAAATGATGAAATTAAGATTTACATTAACGGTGAATTTGATAGTTCACTAGTCATTCCAAGTCAATTTGAGCTTGGTCGTTCAGCTTTAGTTAATAATTGTATTGGAGCCAATGCAGGTTGTTCAGGCAGAAATTTCATTGGTCTAATTGATGAGATGAGAATAACATCAGCACTTCTTTACCCTGAACAATTCTTGTATCGCTCAGACAGAGCCTATGTATCAGCAATTGTTGTGGATTATGATAGTCAGGTAACTGGAGGTATTTGGGAATCAGACATTGATGGAGTCTTGGGAACTGATTTATGGCTTTCTAAGGCTGCAACTGAGTTAAGTCCAGGATTACATAATCTCACTTTCCGAGCTGTAGATGAGTATGGTGTTTGGTCAGTTAATGCTACTACACTGATTTACGTATCTACATACCCTGTAGTTGAGAATCTCACTATAGAAACAGAGTATGATTTCCCAGTTAACCAAGAATTAGTTTATCTTAATGGAACGATAGGAGATTACGACGGTGGCAATATCGTCAATTATCAATGGTTCTCCTCAATTGATGGTTATTTGGGAGAAGATTTGAATATTACATCACGTCTAACAAATGGGACCCATGAAATTAGATTTAGAGCACAAGATGATGAGGGACATTGGTCTGCCTGGAATTATAGTACTTACTTCGTAGACATTCATCCAGTTGCAGGAGGCTATACTGAGATTTATGATATTTTCAGGGGAGAGGTTGTTGCAATAGAGGTTTACATTGCTGCCTTTAATGTAAACTCAACTGAAGAAAATGTCTCAGCTTCGAATTTCGAAGTAGAAATTGAGATAAATTATACTGCAGGTTCTAGGAGCGATGACGAAGTTTGGACTAAGCAATTTTTGGTCCAACCAGAGTACAATAACAGTAACGTCTGGATTGGTTATTTTGCACCAAGTTTGGATATGGAAACTGGTCTTTATCAGCTCAGATCTAGAACTATAGAGGATGGTTCAAGAATAACGCCTTGGATTGATTTATTTACATTAACTGTCAACAATAATGAGCCTGTGATTAACGAGGTTACTTTCTCAAATGAAACCTTGTCACGTAATCAAGAAGCAACTCTAACTTTAGACATTGATGATGTAGAATTATCTGATAATGTGTCAGCTTTACAAGTTGAAGTTTCTTATTATGACAAAGATGAAGATGAATGGGTTACAGGTTTCTTCTCAGAAGCAGTATTGAACGAGACCACAGGTAAGTTCGATATTGATGTTTTACCACCTCCAGATTTGAAACCAGGAAAATATGATTTGAAATTAGATGTTACAGATCCAGATGGAGAGATAGTTTCGATAACACAAGACAATGCATTTACCATTGTTAATAGTAAACCAGTTGTTGAGGAATTAGTAACTGAAATCGACGACTATTACAATCATGGTAATTCAACATTCTGGCTAAATGTAACTGGTCAAGACGTTGATGGTGAAATATTCGGATATCAATGGAGATCTAATATTCAAGGAACTTTACCTTGTGCAACAGATCAATGTGAATTAGATCCCGCAACCTTGGCTCCTGGAACTCATCAGATTACTGTTTATGCTGAGGATGAAGATGGCGAGTTATCAGAAAAACCACTTACATTTGAAGTTACAATTCGAGATCCTGTGGCCGAAGCTGCAGCAAATGAGGGTGCCCTAGAGTCACTCATAGCAGGAGATTTCAATGTTCTGATTATTGCAGGTTTAGTAGCGTTTATTCTAATTGCTGGAACTTTACGATTAAGAAACAGAGAAGAAGTATTTGTTGAGGAAGAATTCGAGGATATCTTACCTCGTGACCCAGTAGCTGCTTGGTTACCTCCGCTTGAATTAAACTCACATGAAGAAGTACTTACTGAATTTTTCATAAAGAGAAGAGAATCTTATCTTGCTTATCCAAACAATGAGGAAATACTAGATTTCTTACACAATAATAGGGAAAGATATGCAATTTCATCTTACTTTGAAGTTCCAACATCACCTTCAGAATTGCTTCAAGAATGGGCTTTACCACCTAATTTGAGATACAATGTCCACTTGGATGATGTCCGTAAATCGATAGTTAATACAATACTTGATGATACTACTGGAAAGAATTTCGTTATATTTGGAGAGCCAGGTGTAGGTAAGAGTGTAATTGGATTCGATGTCTTTGATAGATTGATGGATAGGATGCCAGTTGGAAGAATAACGACGTCTAGTGTGGGTAATGTTCATGAAAAGTTCGGAATTAGATTATTTTATGATGATTTGCCAGAGAATCCTGAACTAATTGAAGTGATGCAAGAACGCAAGATTAAGGGGTTAGTTGTTACAGCTCGTGAGGCAGATTGGAGAGCATTACCGAAGGATTTCCAGGACATGTTCGAGAGATTAACAGTTCCACTGTTCCCAGAAGAGGAAATGCACAGTTTGGCATCAAGAATGCTTGGTTTCTCAGGATTAATGTATGAGCCACAAGCACTGGACAAATTAGCCGTATTCTCAGAAGGTAGTCCAATCTATGTTTGGTCATTAATTAGAGAATTAATACATCAAGATATTAAGAAACTGACATTGACTTATCTAAATGAAAATTCGATGAAAGGTATGACAAATTATGTTTCATTACTATTGCAGCAATTGTTGAAAGAAGGTGGAGATTACAAGAGCGGTGGTTACCACACATTGGCTGCAGTCAATTTCCTTTCAACATATATGGCTGAGAAAACAAGTCATGAGATTTTCTTCAGGGCTTTTGCTGAACAACTTTCTGAGAGGACAAAGGCAGTCTTTGATGACGAAATGGACACCATGACTTTCAATCACGCAATGGGATACTTGTCTGGTGAGGGAAGCCAAGTCAGGTTCCCACACGATACATGGGCTGATGTTCTTGAAGGTGAAGGATCTATGAATCCATTCCGTGCTGAAATTCAGACAATTGTTCAAGAATTCTCAGACAGCGGATTATTTGAGGAAGTCAAGAGAGAAGCAGTACCTAAAGCATGGGAAACTGCAATTAGTAGATACGAGAAGAGTCCTTCTAGGCAGCACGAGGCATTATTATCACTCGCCGATACTTTATTCAGAAATTTCGGTGTTAAGGATCTTAAGAAATTGGGTGTTGATTCTGATTTCGTCTTAGAAGTTGCTACAACTTATTCCCATCTACCTATAGCTGCTACCTTAGTATCTAAGATTCAGGCAGCTAGACCTCAGCAAGTTACAAAGATTATTAACATCCAGGATTCAGTTTCAGATCAACAGTCTTTCGGAGATTCTTCGAGCCATCCGCCATATACTATGGAAGAGTTATATTTGGTTTACAATGACGGTAGATTGATTGCTAGTGAACATTCTCGCGAAGCAAAAGTTGACTCTGATATCATGAGTAGTATGCTTACAGCAATTAACGACTTCGTTAAGGATTCTTTCCAGACTGAAGGTAATCTCGGAGCTATAGATTATGGAGAGAATAAGATTATTCTTGAAAGAGGAGATAACACAGTTATGGCAGCAGTTGTTTACGGTGAAGCTACCAGAGATCTTCGTTCAAAGATGGGCGGAGCTGTAAGAGATATTGAAGAACAATTTGGTGAGGATATAGCGGCTTGGGATGGAGATATAGATAAATTATCAGGAACTAAAGACATCTTGGCTCCAATAATTGGTATGACTGAAGGAGTGACTAGAGATATGATAGAAGATTATCTATCAATGCAAGAAGTTAGAATGAAATCTAGCTCAGATGAATACAAAGGTTTCCTAGAAGCTAAAGCCCATATCAATAATTATTCTTCATCTACGATTAAAGATGTTGTTCTAGGACTTGATTATAACAAATCTAAAATTAAATTAGTTCAAGTTAGTCCAAAATTCAAGTTCGATAATTTTAAAGTTAATATTGATGAGATAAGAGGTTACAAAGATTTAGAAGTATCACTTTACTTTGAGGTTTTGGATAAGAAGAATATTGGGCTTAATTTGAGATTAGATTATACTAATCCAAGAGGTGAAGGTTCACAAGTTTCTTCAACAGCATGTGAAGGCATAACATTCAAGAGTTCAGTTAAGGAACCAAACATGGAGGATCTAGAATTTGAAGAAGAGGAAGAAGTTAAGCCAGCTCCTGTAAAAGCACCTCCAGTTGTAGAAGAGGCTAAACCTGTAGAAACAGTTGGAGATGGAGTTGAAGTTCTTGAGTCTGATGTAGAAGTAATGGATGTTGATATTGAGGAGGCTCCTGCCTTTGAAACAGTAGAGGATGAACCTGAAGAAGAACCTGAAGAGGCAGAGGAAGAAGAGATTGAAGAAGAAGAACCAGAACCTGTTGACTTAGGTGAATCTGGTATGGATGATTTATTCAGTAAGTTAGGTGAATTAGGAGATGAAGATGCACCTGAAGTGAAACCTGTTGAAGAAGAAAAGCCAGAAGACAGAAAAGGAATGGATGATTTACTTGGTAAACTTGATGAACTAGATGGTGATTCAAAACCAGATTCAAAGCCTAAGGGAAAGGCAAAGAAGAGTAAAAAATCAGAATCAAAGAAGGATAAGAAAACAAATTCTAAGAAAGCTACAAAATCTAAGAAAGACAAGTCATCAAGCGATGATGAAATGGATGATTTGTTCAGCAAACTCGATGAGTTGTAAAGATTATACGTTGTCCTTATCATCCCCTTTCTCTGATTCCTTGAACAGGGCCCGTAGATCAGCCTGGAAGATCGCCTGCTTTGCAAGCAGGAGGCCTCGGGTTCAAATCCCGACGGGTCCACCATTATTCTAAAGATATTTTTTTAATGCGTAGTAAATACCGGAGTATGCGTGCATTCGTTGCAGTGATGGTTACCATCATGCTTTGCCTTCAGCCAATGATTACTCTGAATGATAAATCAGACGACTTTGTGATAGTTCCATTCTCGTCAATACAGGAGTCTTCAGTACCTGATGATTGGTGGAAAGATACCAACATGGATAAAGATAAAAATCGCATGCATGATATGTTAGATATTGCTCTTGAGCAAGGTAAATATGTTGTTGATGGTAAGATTTCAGTGTTAGTCGATTTTAACCATATGCCTACAGAGGCAGATGAACAATTATTGATTGATGAGGTTGGATTTGAACCCTCTTGGAGATTTCATCACATCCCTATAATTGCAGGTACTATTGAAACTGAACTACTGGATGAATTGCTAGAAGTAAAGGGAGTGGTTTTCTTGACTTTGAATGGTGAAATGAGAATGACTCTCGATAATGCAATTGGTATTCATCATGTTGATACTGTTTGGGATTATGGATATACTGGTGAAGGAATTAGTATCGCTATAATCGATACAGGAATTGACCCCTTACATGTAGGCCTAAATGATTTTGATGACGATCCTACAACAACAGATCCCAAGGTTGTTGCATTTTATGATGCATTAGATGATAGTGGAGATGATGGCAGCGGGGAAACTGAGCCTTATGATGATCAAGGTCATGGTTCTCATTGTGCAGGAATTTCTGCAGGTACTGGTGCAGTTGATGAAACTCCAATGGGTGATGATTCAAAGCCTTACAGAGGAGTAGCTCCAGATGCTTGGCTAGTTGGAGTTAAGGTATTAGATGGTGGAGGTTCAGGTAGTTTTGCAGAGGTTATGAGGGGTATGGAATGGACTATTGATAATCAAATTAAGTATAACATAAGAGCTGCATCTATGTCTTTAGGTGGTGTTTGGTTAGTTGAATTAACCCAAGAACAAGAGGAGCGCGTAACTCATCTTGCAAATGAAATGGTGGCTGCAGGTATTTCTTTGATGATTGCTGCAGGAAATAGTGCAGCATACGGAACTATAGGAACACCAGGTGCAGCTAAGGACGTGATTACAGTTGGTTCAACTGAAGATAGCAAGGAATTGGCAGTTTATTCTAGTAAAGGTCCTACTCATGAAGGTCAAATAAAGCCAAATGTAGCTGCCATAGGTTCTGCAGTTATGTCTGTAGAGGCTAATAGTGGTAATGGCTATGCTTCATATTCAGGAACAAGCATGGCTACACCTATGGTTGCAGGTATGGCAGTTTTACTTTTACAAGCCAATCCAGATTTACAACCTTTGATGATTAGAACAATTCTTGAATCTACATCTGAATTTAGATGGTTAAGTCACCCAGTTAGACCTAACAACGACTACGGTTGGGGATTTGTATTAATGGATACAGCTCTGGATGAAGCAATAAAATATGATGCATCTCTTTCTATTAACATTAGTGCAGATACTTCAGTTATTTATTATGAGGGAAATGAAACAGATGGTGGAAATGATACTGCATCCAGATTCTTTGTGCATGAAAATGAAAATCTAGTGTTTGATGTCACTGGTAATGTTACGAATATTCAATGGAGAAATATCCTAATAGAAGATATATGGCATACTGTAGATTCTATTTCTGAAATTGATGTTCTGCAGACTCAATTAGGTACTGGAAATCACACGATATGGGTTCGGGCAGAAAGTTCTGAAGGTATTAGTTATCCAGTTACAGTAGCTCTGAATATAGGCGATCCAATTGCAGAGCCTTCTGAGGATTCGCCATCATTACCATTCTCATTTGTAGTATTTACTTCATTATTAATTGCCATAATTAGGTCAAAAAGAACATAATTGATATATATGGCCCTGACAGGGAAACAGTATGCAAGAGTTCAATGTTTCTTTGAAGGATAAACCAGGTGAGTTAGCATCAGTAGCTTCAGCAGTTGGAGATAAAGGAATTAACATATTAGGTTGTGTTGGAATGGGCAGAGCCACAGCATCGGTAACTATGGTTACAGATGATGAGGAAGCCACAGGCAGAGTTTTGAAAGAGATGGGTCGAGACTTTGAATCTAATGAGTTGATTATGACTACGTTATCAAATGAACCAGGTGCACTTGCAAAGATGGCTACAACACTTAGTGATGCAAATATTAACATTATATCTTTTTACATTATGAAGATGGAAATGGATCAAGCAGACGTAGCTCTAACTACAGATAATCCTTCTAAAACGAAAGAAATTTTAGGCATTTAAGTTAATGAAGATTGATCTTCATGGTCTCTCTTTAATTGATGCTAAGCTGAAGGCGCAAGTGTCTGTTGCTGAGGCTTGGTCCAAAGCTATAACGAAGGTCGAATTAGTTCACGGACATAATCTTGGAACCGTAATCAAAGACTATGTTCAAGATGAAATAGGCCTTTCTAGCGATATCAAACGTATATATCCTGAAATTCCAGCTTTTAATTTAGAAGATAAGGGATTAGGCTCTACAATTGTAAAGTTTAAACGAAGGTAAAGAATCTAAAAATATGAACTTCACTGCTTTGTTAGGGCTATCATTTGTATGTGCAATCGGGGCTATGTCTCCAGGACCTAGTTTAGCGGTAGTTCTCAGAAATACTATCTCTGGGGGTAGACGTCAAGGTGTTTTGACTGGTGTAGGTCACGGTTTGGGTTTTGGAATATATGCTTCAATAGCAGTTATGGGTCTTTCAGTTATACTTCTAGCTAATGAATCTTTATTTTCTATATTACAGTGGTCTGGAGTTGTAATATTGCTATGGTTGTCTTACAATATGTTAACCTATACACCTTCAGATTCTAAAGTGGAACATCCTATTAGTGATAAGAGAGGATTCATTGAAGGCTTCATGATTGCATTTTTGAATCCTAAGATTTTAGTTTTTCTGGTTGCTGTTTTTAGTCAATTTTTGGATCCAGAAATGACTAATACAGATAGAATTATTATGGCTATTTTAGCAGGAATAATAGATACTTCTTGGTATGTGCTTGTGGCTGCAGTTTTAGCTGGCACTCCTATGATTGATAGGCTTCGTGATAATTCGGTTTTAATCGATCGAATGATTGGTACAGTACTTGCTCTCCTAGCATTGGCACTTGTATACAAATCATTCTTTTAGTGTGTAAATCGCAGAATTTTTATCATTCTCTCTAGCTTCTACTTTGAAACATCTAGCCCTTCCTGTAGTCATATTATCAAGTATTTTATTGGCTTTCTCCAATGCAACTTTAGCACTACCCTCTAAACTAGCTTCAGGTACTATTCTAAGGTCACAAAGACCTTTCTTATCCAATTCTTTAAAAGTATTTAATTCAGGATCATCTTGTGCAATCAAAAGAGTGTGATCATACATTTCCAGTAAATATTTTTCTAAATTTTTCAAATCTCCAAATCCAACAACCCAGCCATGCTCATCCATTTTTTCAGCTTCAAAATAGAAGGTATATTCTCTTGAATATCCATGAATGTATGCACAATGACCATTGTGCTTCCATTGTCTGTGAGCGCATGGAAGATTGCGATATGTTTTTGTCGAGGTAAATTTTTCTTTCATATTTTTTCCTTGTGTTTTTTTCCGGTTTTAATTGCATGTTCAAGAACTTTAGTCCAATTATCAATGTAAGAAACAGGATCTTTTCGGCCTATTGCATTAAATGCCAAGATTCTCTCAATATCGGCACCACTTCTTCCGCTACTGCGCCCTTGATCATCTGGGTTATAGCTTGTATTAGTGTTTGCAAATATTATGTCAAAATCCAGCTTTAATTTTGTCAGAGAGATTTCAGCATCTATCAATATTGTTTCTTTGTCACCTTCAAGGTAAGGTAAGTAAAATGCTACTTTATCACTTTCCCAGTTTCCGATTTTAAATGCATTTTCCAATGCATCATAGAATTCAGGTCTGCAGTCTGGATAAATTTCGTGATCACCAGAATGGACGCCTAATGCTATTTTCACTTTCTCATTCTTCTTTAAAGCAATTGATAAGGCATATCCGTAAAGTATTGAGGCAAAAATAGCATTACGATTTGGAACTACAGTTTGTTTCATTTGCTCTTCTTCATAATGGCCTTCTGGAATTTCATAATCCTCAGTGGTTAGTGCAGAGTGGAAAACGGACATTGCAGATTGTAAATCAACAATCTTATGTGAAATCTGGATGTCATTATCCAATAAGTATTGAATATTTGATTTAGCTCGTTCTAATTCCAATTTGTGTTTTTGACCATAATCATATGATAATGTGTGAACTTCATAATTCTTAGCTAATAGGTGAACTAAGAGACCTGTTGAATCCATACCTCCAGAAAAAGCCATTACAGCAATTTTACTCATTCAACTCCCATCCATTTGTGTGTCTGTAAAGACAAATTCCATCCCGGATTTTGCATTACTATATCGAAAGTATTATGGAAAGTTTTTCCATTAGTTCCCGCATTTTTTGATTCATCATAGCATGGTTGAAGAAATAAATTATCAAAACCTTTCTTTAAATTATCATACATAGTCAGGTCTTGACCGGTGTAAACTACTTTTAGTTCATCTCCTTTTCTTTGTTTGATACTAAATTCGGGGTACAACATGTCCTTTGGACTGACACAAATCCAGTCAACTAATCCTTCCTTTAATTCAATTGTACCATTGGTTTCTATAGCAATATTATAACCTTTTGAATGTAATTCATCAGATAGAGGACTAAGTTTTTGCATTGCAGGCTCACCTCCAGTATAGATTATTCTTCTAGTTGGCCACTTTTCTAAGACTGCCATAATTTCAGTTATAGACATTCTATCCCATTTACTGAAATCGGTATCGCACCAAGAACATTGGAGATTACAACCTCCAAATCTAATGAAAATAGAAGGCGTACCTGTATGATATCCTTCACCTTGGACTGAATGGAAGATTTCTACTATTGGATAAGTTTTCTCTCGTGTCATTTTAATTTTTTATTAAATCCATAAGTTCAGATCTAGCTTCAGCTTTGTCAAAGAATACACCACGCATTGCTGAGGTCGTCATTGTAGCATTACTCTTCTTTAC
>JBJLBY010000005.1:0-13913 GCA_045567975.1 Candidatus Poseidoniales archaeon
TATGGATACAAGAGTCTTAGTTGCTATAATTTTAGTTGCCGGAGTGGCTGGAGGCTTCGCTAGTAGTTATGTTGGAGATTATTATTCAGATGATGAAGAAGTAGAAGAAACACAAACTACCATGTCAGAAGTAAAACTCGGTGTAGAGGCTCCCGATTTTACAGTTGAGGATATAGAAGGGAATACGTTTAATCTTTCTGATTTTGAAGGTGAAAAGGTTGTAGTTATCGAATTTATGAATACCGGTTGTGGCACATGTCACAACTTTGAAAAGAAGGTTTTGAAAGAATATTACAATGATACTGAAAGACCTGATGATGTTGAAATTATATCTATTACGCAAAATGTAGAAAGTAAGAGTAAAGTATCTGACAGAGTTCAAGGAAATTGGACTTGGGCTATCGGAAATGATGAGATTACCTCTATGTTCAAAGCTGAAAGGAGTCCTTCAGTAGTTATAGTTGACAAAGAAGGAATTGTAACATTCTGTGAAAGTGGAACTATGTCTAAATCAGCTTTAGAAAATGAAGTAAATACTGCATTAGAATGAGTATTTGGTTTAGTGATTATACTGTAAAAGATATAGTTACCAAAAACACAATGGTTGAACACCTCGGAATAGAGGTTACTGAACTTGGTAAAGACTATGTTATAGGCACAATGCCTGTTGACAAGAGAACAAAACAGCCCTTTGGAATTTTACATGGGGGGGCTTCTGTTGCGCTTGCTGAAACTTTAGCTAGTTATGCAGGGTTTCTGACGATTGATCCACAGAAATACCATGTTGTTGGTGTTGAAATCAACGCTAATCATCTCAAAATGGCCAAAAAAGGATTTGTTACTGGTAAATGCAGTCCAATCAAAAGAGGGCGCTCAACGCAGGTTTGGCAAACTGAAATAATGAATGATGATAATGAATTAATTTGCATCAGTAGAATTACTTTGATGGTTTTAGAAAAATAATCTAAATCAGCATTATTAGCATCACTGAAGCATAGCCTGTGAACATTAGGAAAGGCGTATCCCATGTATGTGGAGAATAAGCTTCAGTTAAAGTCATAATTATTGGAATGAAAAGCATTGCAAGGATAAATTGTATTGTTGAAAAATATTCCATGTGCATCGCGACTACAATGAAGCCAGTAATTAGTACGCAAGCACTTCCCTCTAAAGTTCTAACAAATTCTTTATTGGTAAATAGAGCACGTGTTTTGTATTTATGAGTCCCAAATCTCACCCCAACTGGTTCTGCTAAACCATCTCCTATAACATTGATTAAAATTGGAATAAGAACTAGAGATTCTAAGCCCCATTGACCGCACAACCAAATCATTGGTAGCATTACGGCAAAACCTGCTGCAAATTGAGACCAAAGCCAAGTTAGTGTATGTGGTCTGTCTTCAGGCCTATCAAACCCTTCAAACATCAGTTGAAAAGGTGGTATAGCTTTTCGTATTGGTTCATAAAAAGCAAGAAGAGAGGCTGTGGTTATCATCGCACTTATTGCCAAATAAATGAAATCTGTAAAGGTTTCTGCATTGAATTGTTGATCGATAAAAACTGGCAAAAAGAAAATCGCAAAATGGTTGATTTTTCGTGTATAATTTACTTTTACATTGAAATATCGTGCTAAAACTCCTGTTGAAAGCATCACAGCAGTAAGAGCAAATCCCTTCGCAACAGTTGACTGAATTTCCGGAGTCAGTTCCATTTACACCAGATGGTGGACCGGGCGAGATTTGAACTCGCGCCCTCCTCCATGCCAAGGAGGCGATCTTCCAGACTGATCTACCGGCCCGCTAATGTGTCATTTTAGTAGCCTGTTAATAGAATTTTAGGCCGTAAATTGTTTAGTAATGGCCAAATATAAGGTGATATGAGAGGTGTAAAGGAAGTAAAATCTTACATCGATAAAAATGGAATCAATGCCGAAATTATCATGTTCGAAGCTGAACAAGCAAAAACTTCAGCCTCAGCTGCTGAGCATCTAAAGTGTAAAGTGGCTCAAATCGCTAAAAGTATTATTCTAAAAGCTGAGCAACCTATTCTCGTAATTTTATCTGGAGATATGCGCGTGGATTTGAAAAAAATATCTGATTTCATAGGTCAAAAAGCAAAGCTTGCTAGTCCGGAGTATGTGATTGAAGAAGTGGGCTCATAATTGGAGGAGTGCCTCCAATGGGTTTTGATAGGCCTGTTAAAATATTAATGGATAAATCTGTTGAAAGATTTGCTGAAGTCTTTAGTTCTGGAGGTTCAAGAGAGTCAATACTAAGAATCTCAGTTGATGATCTTAAAAATGCTACAAAATGTGAGCTTGTAGATGTTTCAAAATGATTAAGATTTCCATCTTTCAGTAATGCCCAAGGAAATTGCTACTACTGGACCTATGCCTAGTGCGAACATAATTGTTCCTAATCCAAAAGTTCCACCCAACAATATTCCTATGCTCAATACTATAATTTCTATTCCTACTCTTACTCTCCCGATTGGCCAATTTGTCTTCTTTTGAATTCCAGTCATCCATCCATCGCGTGGTCCTGGACCTAAATTTGCTGTAAGATACAATGCACTACCAATTCCAACTAAGATTACACCAATTAACGCTTGGATAACTTGTGGGAAAAAATTCGTCTGTTCCGGAATAAATGGAGCCATCACGTCTATAGACATTGCAATTAGTATAGCATTCAGAACAGTGCCAATTCCTGGAATTTCTCGCAAAGGTATCCAAAGAAAAAGAACCAAGACGCTAACAACAAATGTTGCCATTCCAACAGTTAGATCTGCTTGTTTTGATATTCCTTGAGCAAGAACGGTCCATGGACTAACGCCAATTCCTGCATCAATCAATACAGCTTCACCTGTTCCAAATATCCATAGGCCTAAAACTAGAGCAAGTAGAGTAGAAGGTTTAGGTCTGAAGTTTAGAGGTTGTTGTGAACTCCAGATTGTTCTGGGTACTTTATGAGCTGGACGAAGTAGCTGCAGTAAATCCTGTCTGCTCAATTATCTTAACCAGTTTTTCTGAACTTATTTGACCGTTCGTGACAACAGTACCTGCATTATTCTCATGAGATATATCTGCAGATTCAACATTTAAATTAGATTCAAGAACGCCTTTTACTCGGCCTGAGCATCCTCCACAAGTCATTCCCTCAATTTTGAATTTTAACGTTTCAGTCATGTTACATCTAGATGAAGGTTAGATAAGAAATCATGCCCTGTGTGGTGCCCATGATCTAAGTGTCAAGGAATTAAGGACAACACTTACGCTGGAAAATGCCATTGCTCCAGCTGCAAACGCAGGAGGCAAAAGCCATCCAGTCCATGTGATTAATGCACCCATTGCCAGAGGAATTCCAACTAAATTGTAAACGAAGGCCCATGCCAAATTACCTCGGATTTTACCCATAGTAGCTCTACCTAATTCTAGAGTAGAAACTACATCTAGTAAATCATCACGAAGAAGAACAATATCTGCAGCTTCCAGTGCTATATCACTACCTGCACCCATTGCTATCCCTACATCGGCCATTGCTAAGGCCGCAGCATCGTTAACACCATCGCCAATCATAGCAACACAGGCCCCATCATTTTGTAATTTCCTAATGAAAGCTGCTTTTTCATCTGGTTTAACTTCTGCTTCAAATCTTGTGATTCCAACTTCCTCGGAAATACTTGAGGCCGCTTCAGATCTGTCGCCAGTTAACATGATCACTTGAAGGCCTAAATCTTTCGCTTTTGAAATAGCTAAATTGGTTGTATCTCTCAATTTGTCTTTCATTTCAACCCAACCAATTAATTTTTCTCCTTCAGAAACAAAAACCACAGTATTGCTGTCTGACAAAATATCTGCCAATTCCTCAATCTCATTTGAAACATTTACGCCTTTACTCTCCATGAGTGCTTGATTTCCTACCGCATATTCTTTCTTGTCAAGGTAGCCAATTAAACCCATTCCACCTATATTCTCAACCTTATCGAAAGTGATTAGAGGCACATTAGTTTCCGAATGTGCCTTAGATATTGCCTCAGCAATTGGGTGTGTAGAACCTGTTTCAAGAGATGCTGCAATTGTGAGAGCATCCTTTTTGCTTAAACCTACTGTCTTGCTGTTAGTTACTGATGGCTTACCAACTGTGAGAGTTCCAGTTTTGTCCAAAACCAGAGTGTCTGTAATGTAAGATTTCTGCAAAGCATCTATTCCTTTAATCAATAAACCATACCGGGCACCGACGCCTGTGCCAACCATAAGTGCAGTTGGCGTAGCTAAACCTAAAGCACACGGGCATGCTATCACCAAAGTAGAAACTAAAACCATAATCGCAAGCTCGGTCGAATTGTAATCTCCATAGCCATCAGAAAAAAACATCCATACCAAAGAAGCAAGAACTGCGCAGACAATCACAACTGGGACAAAAACAGCCGATATTCTATCAACTAATCTTTGAATCGGAGCTTTACCCATCTGCGCCTCATCCACAAGGGTGATGACATTTGCCAATATTGTATCATCATGTCGTTTTGTTGATTTTATGTGTATAGCTGAATCTAAAACTATTGTACCGCCCATAACTGAATCAGTTTCTTTAGCGAAGGTAGGGTTTGATTCTCCAGTCATCATTGATGTATCAATTGATGCGGAACCTCTTAGAATGAAACCATCTAAGGGGACTATTTGGCCTACTTTGACTAGTAGCTCAGTACCCTCTACAATCTGTTCAACTGGCACTTCTGAGACTGAGCCATCTGTATTTACTACCAATCCAGTTTTAGGCTTTATATCCATTAATGAAAAAACTGCATCTGTAGCCCTAAGTTTGGCGTTTGCTTCCAACCAATTACCTAACAAAATAAATGAAATTATGAAGGCTGCACCATCAAAATAGACGTGGCTCGTTGATGAAAAAATAGGTGGTAAAAAATCTAAGAATGATGCAAAAACTACTAATGAAGACCAAACCATGGCTGTTGTAGTTCCCATATGGACCAGAACATCCATATTCGCTCTACCTGATAGAATAGCTTGCCAAGCCCCTCTATGAAATTCCATTCCTGCAAAGAAATAAACTATTGAAGACAGAATAAATGCAAGTAACAATCTTAAATCTATATCAAGAAATTCCCCTAAATCTCCTGCAAACATAGTTAGAAAGAATGTTGGAATTGTTAAAAGTAAAGATACTATTACTTGCATACCCATTTTTTTCGTATTATCTACAGACTCTTCTCTGTACTTCATGGGATCTACATAATCTTCAGAACCAAAACCTCCATTGCTAATGGCTGTTTTAATTGCATCTAAATCTTCATTAGCACCTTCTGCCCACTTTATCGTAGCTTTCTCAAGGGGAAGATTAACTCTTACTGATTCTATACCCTCTATATTGCTGACAATTGACTCAACTGAAGCAACACAAGATGCACATGTCATCCCTGTCACTCGTATTGTCAGCTCGTTCATATGATATTTTAGACAGGAATTGAAATAAAGGTTTGTTTGTGGAGGTTTGTTGTTTGAAATCAATAAACGTGATGGGCTTGCAAGACTTGGAAGAATTAAAACCAAACACGGAGTTTTAGATACGCCTACGCTATTACCTGTCGTTAATCCAAAAATCCTTACTCTTTCCATGAAAGAATTAAAGGAGTGTGGAGCTCAGGGGATAATTACGAATAGTTATATCATAAACAAAAATTCTGAACTGAAAAAAGTTGCTGAAGAGAAAGGAGTCCATGGATTATTAGATTGGAACGGACCAATCATGACTGATAGTGGAACTTTCCAATCTCATGTATATGGTGAAATTGATATGAAGCCTGAAAAGATTCTTGATTTTCAAAAGAAAATTGGAGTTGATATTGGAACTGTACTAGATGTATTTTGTGAACCTGAGACCAGATTTGAAGAGGCCAAAAAAGAACTAGAAGAAACCCAAAGGAGAATTGAAGAGTCTGACAAGAACAAAGGTTCTATTTTTCTTGCAGCTCCGATACAGGGAGGGAGACACTTGGATTTGAGGCTAAAAGCAGCTCAGATGGCCTCTCAAACTGGAGCCGATATCTTTCCTATTGGAGGGGTAGTACCTTTGATGGAGAAAAACAATTTCAAGTTGTTAACTGAAGTCATAATTTCTGCCAAGAAAGGGCTCGACATCTCAAAGCCAGTGCATCTTTTTGGATGTGGACATCCTATGGTCTTTGCTCTAGCCACATTCTTAGGATGTGACTTATTTGACAGTGCGAGTTATGCTAAATTTGCTGCTCGCGACAGTTTAATGTTCACATGGGGTACACGAAATTTAGAAGAATTGGAAACTATTCCTAGTGAATTCTCTGCTGCACCTGGAATTAGTATTGATCAACTAAAGGCGATGGAAAAAAAGGAACGTCAGAAAATCATTGCGAAACATAATTTGATTGTATCATTTACCGAAATTAGAAGAGTCAAGCAAGCAATTCATGATGGGCTATTGTGGGAGCTTGTTGAAAATCGATTAAGGAATTCTCCGGCCTTGATGAAAGTATTTGATGTCATACATTCTGAAATGAAGTGGTTAAGTAATTTCGAACCTGCATATAGATACAAAACACCTATCAAAACTGGATTAGAGTCAGATATGAGACCTATTTTCACAATATCATTCAAATCTGGCGACATGCTTCATCCTTATTTTGGAAAAGTTCCAAACCATCTTTCAGAAACTTATCCTTTTCACCCTGGTCTGCTACAAGATGATATTGAGGGGTGGAAAATGCAGAATTGGAATTTAGATAGAGTTAAAACAATCTTGAATTATCAATTTAATGACAATATATATCAAATTTTTACAAACGGAGAAAATGAATTGATTACTAGCAGAAAAACAAAACGATTGAGAAATTTACTTCTTGATGGAGAACATGTAGCATCTCTATCACATCGGAGAGGGCTCTTTGTATTGCAAAATAAAGGTGCTGAGTTAATTCATAAGAATACAGAATTTCCTAAGTTTCGTGTTGTTGTAAATGCTGAAACTGCAGAGTTTAATAGGAAAGGAAAAAGTGTTTTCTGTAAGTTTGTAGAGAATATAGATTCGAAACTTAAGTGTATGGATGAATGTATTGTTGTAACTCCTGACGATGACTTGGTAGCTTTTGGAAAATTGATTGTTTCGCCTAAAGAACTAGACCTTAAACAACAAGGGATGGCTGTTCGTATCAGAGGCGGAATAGAAGAACAGTGAAATCGTAAGTTCTTTAATCAAAGGCCTATCTATCTAACTATGCAGCAAAAAATTTTGGCCTTAGCAACAGTGCTAATTTTATGTCTAAATTTGCCTATGCCAAGCCAAGCTGCCACCGAACAAAATAATGAAATGAATTGGTGGGATACTTATTCTAGAGATAAAAATAGAGATGGAATTTCAGATGTTTTAGTATGGAAACTTCAGCAAGGAGAACGCTTCTTTGATGCAGGAGAAGCTAGAGTGTTTGTTAGATATGACCATCATCCAACTGACTATGATGTAGAACGATTAGAAATGGCTGGAGTCGAGGTTACATTCCGCGCTCAGTTTATCGATCTAATCGCGACAACAATGCCTCGTGAAACAATTACTGAGGTTTCAACATGGGAAGGTGTCGTTATGCTAGATGATATTGGAAAAGCTGAGCCCCATATGCACGACGCCGTGCCTGCAATGGGTGTTGATCAAGTCTGGCAAAATCACGGTATTTATGGTGAAGGTATTTCCATTGCGATTGTAGATACTGGAGTTGATAATGCCCACGTTGGGCTCGACGACTTCGATGATAATGAATGGACTAATGATCTAAAGGTAGCTGCATATTATCATGCTGAACAAGACTCAGTTATTTGTTCTGAAAATGGTCTTGACGGGACTTTACCTTGTTATCCTGGACAATCTATAGACAGTGGTACACATGGAACTCATGTAGCTGGTATTGCTGCAGGAACTGGTGCTGGAACTCCTGATCCAGAAACTGGACTTCCGCACATTGGTGTTGCTCCTAAAGCTCACTTAGTAAACGTTCTTTCATGTTGTGATGGAGATATAGAAGATATTATTCGAGGTGTAGAATGGACTATTGCAAATCAAAAGCTAGTTCAACCTAATATCCGAGTTCTGACCTCAAGTCTCGGTGAACAACAAATCGAATTTCACATTGATAACGATGGAAGTTCGGCTTGGAGCCAGATGGTTGATGCTGCTGTAGAATCTGGTCTTGTGGTCACATTAAGTGCTGGAAATGAATTTGGTTCGGCTACTGTGGCAGGATGTAATACTATCGATTCTCCTGGTGATTCAAGGCTTCCAATAACTGTAGCTTCACTTGATAAAGATCTTAGTTTAGCGATTTATAGTTCCAGAGGATATACTTCCGACGGGCGTGTAAAACCAGACGTAGCTGCAATTGGAAGTAACATAATGGCACCTAACGCAGGAACTGGTAATGGTTACACGAGTAAAAGTGGAACTAGTATGGCTACTCCTTTGATGGCTGGAATAGTTGCCTTGACTTTGGAGGCAAATCCAGATTTAACTCCTGCTGAAGTTAAAGATACGTTAATTGCTGGTTACGCAATTGAAAGGGAAATTGAGGATGATGACATAGATGCCTCATCCAATAATTGTTCGCTTCTAGAAACTAGGCCAGATAATGAATATGGTTATGGCCAAGCAGATCCTTTGGCATTTGTCGAAATTGGAGGAATGATTGATCCTGATGTTTCTGTAAATTGGACTATCGAATATGTTGAAGCTGAATTTAATGGTACTACTGTTCTTCTAAAGCCTGAAGTCTATAACGCTTCAACGCTGAAAGGTACTGCGATTACTGCTAACAAACCAACTGGAGGTGGTGGTGTTGAAGTTAGATTCGGAACTGGAGAATGGTTCCCTGCAACAGATACATCTGCACAAGCAAATTGGGCCACTTGGGAAATAGAGGTTCCTGAAGATACAACTAAAGGAAATCAAACTTTGTCTGCAAGATTGGTTTTGGATGGTGGAATGTCGATGTCTGCAGTTAATAGCATTTCTGTTGTTCTACTTGACGAATATGGATTTGTAGCAATCTCGCAAAGTGGATTGACAAGCGTTCCTGGTCTTGTCTTCCTTCCGTTTATTTTAGTTGCAATGGCAATGACTGCCTTTGTTTTCAGACAGCCCCGAAGATCTGAAAGTAATGTTGAAGTAGAAGAATCTGGGGGTGATGATTTTGTTTGGGATGATTCTGAATCGGATCAACTAAGTCTTACTACTAATTGGAATGCTAGAGCCATTAGTCTTTGTGCCCTTTACACAGCTCAAGGAATTCCTTCTGGTTTCATTTCATACACCTTAATTGCCTTCTTAGCTGAGAGAGGTTACAGTGCTGCAGCCATTGGAAATATGCTATTCTGGGTGTACTTACCTTGGGTTTTCAAGTTTCTATGGGGTCCATATGTTGACAATTACCATTACCTTCCTATGGGAAGGCGTAGACCTTGGATTATCGGTGCTCAAACCGGAATGGTACTTACTGTTTTGATAATCGTACTCGTTCCTTCTGTTGAAGACAAGGTTTTCCTTCTGACTGGGCTGCTGTTCTTCCATAACATGTTTGCTTCTTTGCAAGACGTTGCTGTCGACGGATTGGCTGTTGATATCCTAAGTCCTGAAGAATTTGGTAAAATAAATGGATTTATGTTTGGAGCAAAGCGTCTAGGAACAATGATTGGTGGAGCTGGAATTGGATACTTCATTGGTTCATTGGGTGTTCAAGGTGGATTGTTCCTAATGATTCCAATGTTACTGATGATTATGTGCTTGCCTATCTTCATTAGAGAAAGGCCCGGTGAGAAACAATTCCCATGGGGTCCTGGTGAGGCTGTAATCAAACCTGATGTCAAAGAAGCTAAAGCTAAGAAAACTAAAGCTGCCGCGAAGAAAGCAGCTAATGTTGTAGAATGGGATATTGCTGCAGATAAGGATCTGAGAAAGGCAATTGGTGTGGATCTAGCGCTTTGGGGATTCTTATTTTTCTTCTTACTTTTAACTGTCGGTGATGTTGTTGGTTTTATTGGTAGCGTAGTTGTTGCTGTAGTATGTGCAGGAATATGGTATTACAAATTCTATGCTAAACCAAAGAACGAATGGGATTCGTTCGGAATGCAGTTTTATGACTTAGCTCCAGAACAAAGTGATATTGTCAAAGCTCTGTCCCTAAAGGCTCCTTTGCTTGGCGTCCTATTAGCAATGTTAACTTATTTCTGGGAATTCTTAATTCCCGTTCTAAATATTCTTTTCATACAGGAATTAGGGTGGACTGATACTGAATATGTTCTTGTCACTGGAGGGTCTGCTGTTGTCGCTGGAATACTCGGAACCTTAATGGGAGGTGTTATCGCTGATCGCTATGGTGCACGACGTGTTGCTAGTTTATTTGCAATTTTAACAGGATTATCTATCTTTACAATTGCACTTGCAGAACCTCTCTGGGAGAATAGAACTGTAATGACGTGGCTGATTATCATTTATCCTTTCTTTGGGGCTGCTATGGGTATTTCTCTAATCTCTTTATTCATGAATGTTACATGGCCTAAAGTTGGTGCAACTCAATTTACGTTATACATGGCTCTTCTCAATTTTGGAGCTCTCTTTGGACTTAAAATGGCCGGTTATTTCGAAGAGAACTTCACCTTTACTACTACAATCATGATTGGAGGGACTTGTCAGTTGTTAATTGCTTTCGTACTTCCTTATATTGATCCAGGTCAAACACGTAAAGAGCTAGGAAACGAATTTTAAGCGATAATCCTTAAGAAGGGGTCTTTTTGGAACCCTACCTTGGAGACAAGGAAGGTTTGATAGAAATGAGCAATAATATCTATGTTGGAAACTTGCCATGGTCTTTCAAAGACGACTCTCTCAGAGAGCTCTTTGAAGAGCACGGTGAAGTAACAGATGCGAAAGTAATTGTAGATCGCATGAGCGGCAGAAGTCGCGGATTTGGGTTTGTCGAAATGGCAAGCGGAGATGAGGCTGGAGCAGCAATCGAGGCATTAAATGGCTACGAAGCTGACGGTCGTGAATTAAAGGTGAACGAGGCCAAACCTCGAGATGGTTAATTTAATAGAAAACGACGAACACTTTATTCTGATTTCACTGTTAATCACAGTTTGTATGCAGATGAGCTTTTTTGCTATAGCGTACACGCTGCAGATTGATAAGGTAACTGACTTTGCGGGGACGGTTAACTTTCTAGTTCTCGCAATGATCACTTTGTGGTTGGGACAAGATTACTCATACCCAAAAATACTCGCTTCACTAATGGTAATTCTGTGGTCATTGAGACTTGGAGTCTACCTTTCTTACAGAATAATGGTATGGGGTGAAGATAATCGCTTTGATGAAATGAGATCTAAATTTTGGAGCTTTCTGGGATTTTGGATTTACCAAATATTATGGGTATTTCTAACATCATTACCTTTGATTTACTTTAACAGTTTGGAAGCTCCAAATGAACTAACTGCAATTGCTGCAGTAGGTTTTGGTATGTTTTTTGTTGGGTTTACTATGGAAGCTTGGGCAGATTATACCAAATTTAATCACAAATTGTATGGTGAAAAATGGTGTACTGCTGGACTCTGGAAATACAGTAGACATCCTAATTACTTTGGAAATATTGTTCTCTGGTTTGGTATTTTTGTATTCTGTTTTACCTATGGCGTACCACTGTGGACAATTATAGGGCCTCTTTGGACTACATTCTTACTAGTATTCGTAAGTGGATTGCCCTTCCTAGAGGCGTCTGCTGACAAAAAATATAAAGATAATCCTGATTATCTAAAGTATAAATCTGAAACTTCTATACTTATTCCTTGGTTTAAGTTATAAAACTATCTTGCCCAGAAAGGTTGATCTTTTTTCTTGATTTTCTGCATTTCTGAGATTATATCTTCTTCAATTGGGTCTAATTTTACACCCGCTTCTCTTATCTTCAAAATAGCTCTCTCATCCATTTCAATGTAGAGAACGTCACCTTCAGATATTTGGCGGCCAACTGTGACATTGTTTATTGCAATCGCTACCTCATCACCCTGTAAGGCTTCTTTCAGCACCTGATCGCCAGAACGAAGGGACTGAATGTGACCTACTACTGAATTGTCATTTCTCAGAACTGCTTGATTAAGTGCTATTCGCCCACCTAAAACACGCACTCCTACTACTGCAGGATCTCTAGTTCTAAATGTGTGGCCTTCTAAAATCTCAAATTTTCCCGGATGTGCAAAGTCTTCTCTCAGATGCCGAGCTTGTTTATCGTGAATCTGTGCTTTCCACTCTTGATAATCTTCTAACAGTCTGTAGACAATATCTGATTCAAAAATCTTAACGCCTGTTTCGTACAATTCACTTTTAGCATCTGGATGTGTCTTAACATTAAAAGCAAGGATTGCTCTATATTCTTCTTCTGAAGGATCTGCTGTAACTACATCTCTTCGAGAGACATCTCCTACTGAAGCTTTTACGATTGGAATGTCTGCTGCAGATAATTCATATGCTAAAGCTTCCAATGACCCAATGGCGTCTGCTCGAATTACGACTCCTTCATCTGTACATTTAACATTAGACTTCATAGAATCCGATAATTTGTCAAGAGCTGCATCTATTTCTTCTTCAGTTGAAGCACTGTAGAATGGAGCTCCGGCAATAACGCCATCAATATCTGGAGCTACTACCTTTAGACCGGCAGCAGCACCTACTGTTTTAACATTGTCAAATTGTTGCCTTGGATCTCTAATCTCATCCAAAGCTTTTGGCCTTAACAACGTTCTTACCCTAGTAACAATTGGTTCTGGCTGAGCTCCAATAATCAATGAATCGGACGCATTTAAAATCCCATTATAGATAATGACTCCCAGGGTTTTTCCTAAACCTTTTTCTTCTTTAATTTCAATTACTGTGCCCTCTGAAGAACCATCATCTAACAGCAGATTACCTCTCAAATATTTCTGTGCAAGACCCATCAAAATCATGAATAATTCAGGCACCCCCTCTCCTGTTTCTTTTACAGATGTTGGAATTAATGCAATTGTCTTTTGAAAATCTTGTATTTCTGAAAATATCGCTGAGTCGAAACCGTGTTGACCTAGTTCTCCTATAATTTCATACATTCTAATTTGAAAATTTTGTTTTGCAGTCGAACTTTGATTAGCATTGTTAGCCAAGAATGAGCCCTTATGGCTGCGCCAACCTGGGAGTTTATCAACCTTATTTAGTGCCAAAATGAAAGGAGTTTGTTGTTGTTTGAGGATGTTAATAGACTCCAGTGTTTGTGGCTTAAATCCTTCTGTAATATCAACTACTAGGATTGCTAAGTCTGCCAATGCACCTCCTCTAGATCTCAATGTTGTGAATGAATGGTGGCCAGGCGTATCTATGAAAAGTAAGCCAGGCAAGGTTGTTGTTCCTTCTTGAAGTAGAGGGCCACAAATTTCAGAAACTGTTTCGAATGGAACTTCGGTTGCCCCAATATGCTGTGTTATTGCTCCAGCTTCTCTCTTAACGACTGCAGTTCCTCTAACATAATCAAGAAGTGATGTCTTACCGTGGTCAACATGCCCTAAAACTGCGACTATTGGTTGCCGAAGTGGTGCGTTTGGATCTATTTCTTCTTCTTCCTCCTCCTCTTCGGATTCCTCTTCTGGCAAATATTCTATCTCTTCTTCTTCAGACACCATTAGAATGTGCGCACAATTGCCTGTTTTAAAAATATCCGGTCAGCATTATAATTTGATTTCTTTCAGTACTTCTGCTAAATATTTGTATTCTTCAATAGAATTGTATAGATAGGAAGCTGTGCGAAGATAGCGCCTATTATGGTGTGGCCAACCAAATACTGGTACTTGTATCTTATATTTC
>JBJLBY010000006.1:0-13176 GCA_045567975.1 Candidatus Poseidoniales archaeon
TTGTAATAAACTCTTTTTAGGACCTCTCAGTCGCAAACAAGAGCCACCGTGGCTAAGGGGTATAGCGGCGCCTTGGTAAGGCGCAGGTCGTGGGTTCGATTCCCACCGGTGGCTCCATTACTCAACAAAATATGCGTTGTGACCCTTTGCCCATTTAGAGATGTCAACAATATCTACTCTTTTGAATTTTTCCCCAAGTTTGAGTTTAACTTTTTCAAGAATATCCTTTTTGTTACCGTGCATTGATCCAGTTTTTAACATCAAAAACCATATTTAGGTTTAAAATATTCATAATTCCTAATAAATATCTCAATTTGGTCTCCTTGAGCTATATCTTGGTAAATAATGTCAGGAATGTTTGTCTGCAATTTGTATCTGTTAGGAAAATGTGCATCTTCTAAACAAGGAATTATATTCTTTCTTTTTTGTACAAGTTTTAGTAGTTCAGCCATCGCGACTGCAGAAATATCTACTGCAATTATTCTTCCTTGATGACAAATGTGACTTAGGAAATTAACAGTATTTCCCTCGGCAGCTCCCAAGTACAATACTATTTTTTTATCAGTAAATGGCCAATATTTACCATGTCCTAGAATATATGCTGCCAATTTTGAGGTGTAAGGGTTCCAAATTATCGATTTGTTTTTAAGTTTAAGCTCTAGTCTGCCCTTTTTTTTTCTTAATATTTTTGGCAAGCCCATATCAACTTAGGCCTTGTTTTTCAGCTTGTATTGCTTCTACAATCCCAGGATCGTTGATTCCGGTCCAAGCTTCTGCACCTATAACATTACCTGAATCAATCCCTTCAACCCACAGTTCAATTCCTTCGAAAGAGGTCCTTGTTCCTCCTTCGATAGTAAATTTGTACTTTGCAGACTCAGTCGTTGGGAGCCCCACTGACCATATAATCTGCTTACCTTCTCTTTTACCGGGTCTAGGTTCTGCATCTTTTATTTCATGCTCAGGCATTTCAACACGAAGTTTAAAATTCGCAGATCTGAGTCTGTAATTGATTATCTTAATTTCAACATCAATCCCCTCTTTTCCAAATTCTATTTTTTCTTCGATCCAAACAACATCCATGATTGCAGCTACCACTTTGTCGAGATTAGGAACTGGTTTACTTACAACGGTTGATGTTTTTTCAGCAAGAGCTGGGAGAACCTTCTGTACTAAGTCGAACTTTTCAGTTACCTTTGCTCTTTTCTTTTGCTTCTTTAGATGTTTTGACAAGGTCTTAGCATTGTTCCTTAGTGCTAATTGAACTTCTTTTTTAATTTCACTTATGTCAGCAATTGCTTCTTTTGCCTCAGATGTAAAAGGGATATTTGTTGACGCTACATGTACCAATATGATTGCAGGACCGCTAGGTGTTCCTTTTCCACCTTTTTGTTCTAAACCATATTGTCTCCAATTAATACCTTGTATTGCCTTTGTTATGGCACATCCGCCAGCTTGGTATAGTAAGGGCACTCTATTAGCAAATCTCAATATCTGGACGGGCTGATCTTTTGGCAAATTGCCGCCGTATACCATTCCAACTTCAACTAAAAATGGAGTTCCAGAAAATACAGATGGAGTCCTACTCACAGGCAAGGTATAGAAATCAGGCCTGTACTCTTCTAATACTTGCTTTAATCCCAATTTTATCAATTTAGGACCTATAGGAACTAGTACGCCGCTTGTAGGAGTTCGAATTGATGTTTCTTTGAATGCTTGAATCAGACCTTTTGCTTCAACTCGCGTTATATCCTGAGGGCGAACTATAGGTGATAATCTAGACTTACCTAGTACATCAGCTATACTTTTAGTCCCCATTGATGAGAAGTCCTTCTTTAGGAATCTAGCCATCTGATATTCTTGACTGTGGTGAGCCATTCGCATGACTTGCCCCAATTCAACACCGTGAGGGTGTGGTTTTACGCCTTCACTAGGAAGTTTAGCCAGTTCATTACTTGCCCTTTCGAATACAAATTTATTTTTATCAGGATTAGTGAATGTTATTTGTGTATGAGGATTCACAATCGCAGTTGATTTGACATATTCCAAGACAGATGGGCGGGCCTCACGATATCTACCCTTTATTGCAAATTCAACTTTCGTACCGTGATATTTTTCGGGTATTATCCCATCTTCATTAGGTTCAGATAATTCATCTTTCCAAACAAAATCTTCAGTCTTTTCAATATTTCCTCTATTGTTTCTAGTGTCAAGTTTCATTGTGATTCTTGTCGCTAAATGTTCTTTTGATATTCTGGTACTAATTTTAGCAGATCTGCCAGTTGTCAATTGTCCATACATTATTGCAGCAGAAATACCAATACCTTGTTGTCCTCTAGACTGTTTTCCACTTCCAAATCTAGATCCATATAGAAGCCTACCAAAAACATTAGGTACATTCTGCTCAATTATTCCGGGACCATTATCTTCTATGGATATACTTAGCTCATCTTTGCCAAGATTACTAATTTCTATTTGCAACTCAGGGAGAATCCCAGCCTGTTCACACGCATCAAGACTGTTGTCTACACCTTCTTTTACAGCAGTTATTAATGAGTGAGTAGGATTATCAAAACCCAATATGTGTCTGTTTTGTTCAAAGAATTCAGAAACTGGAATATCTCGTTGCTCTTTAGCAAGTTGATGCGCTTTTGTCTTGTTTTTATTCCTCTCTTTGGGTTTTCCTTTACCAATCTTTTTTTCGTCTTTCTTAATTTCAGTTTCTTTTTTTTCTACTTTCGTCTCTTCTACCTGTGGTTCCTCAGGCACATTATCTTCAGTTTTGAAATCAAAGGTCGTTTGACCCATTCGGAGCCTATAAAACCCGATAATTAAGTAATACCCCTATTAAAGAAAATTAATCTTACAAAACTTTGATTTTGGTATTTGGTTTCTAAGCTGTTTTCCATTCCAGTGAGCACACCCTAATCCAATACTTTCATACTTTACACAAATAAATCCAATATCAACTTTAGGGCTAATATTCAAATTTAATCCATTACAGAAATCTTCAGCATCCTTTTTTTCTAAATCAATTAAATTTTTTTTAATTTCTTTGCTAAATAGTTGTATAAAATTTGTAGTTGGTTTAGCAGTTTTGTCTAATCTAAATATACAAAGCCCTATACTTTCTGGAATAATTCGCTCAATTTTTCCAGGCCCGATATAAATCCTGTTTTTTGATCCTATGTACCAATTGTATTTATCAAAAATTCCCTTTTTAATTCCAAACCTTTCAGTACAGTATTCAAGGACATATTGCTTTCTTTCAGTTTCAAGATCCTTCAACATTTTTCCATCCTTGCCAGAAAGAAAGCACCAGTATCATTGTGATGGGGCCATATTCTAGCACATTTTTTTACTTCCTTATTGAAATCTTTTCCCTTCCAGCTACTAATTCCCTTACCTATTTTTAGTCCATTAAGTTTTATTGGTTTTAATTCTACACTGTTTTCATCTATAATTTTACTAATGACATTTTCATTCTCTTCAGGTGCAAATGTACAAGTTGAATATACAATAGTACTTCCTTTTGGAGCCATTTCACATGCTTTATTCAACAATCCACTTTGCATTTTACTAAATCTTTCATAATCATATTCTTTCCAATTTCTTTTTACTCCATTTTTTTTGCGAATGGTTCCTTCAGAGCTACAAGGTGCATCAACAAAGTAGACGTCAGCTTCAGTATTAGGAAATGACTTAAAGTCTCTCAATGTAACTGTTGTATTTGTTATGCCTAATCTGTCAAGATTACCTCTAAGGGCCTTTATTCTTGCATGTCTTGCATCATTGGCTATAATGTGGCCTCTGTTCTCCATTATATCTGCAATTTGAGTTGTTTTAGAGCCAGGTGCAGCACAACAGTCTAGAATTTTATTCTTATGAGCAAGATCTCTTACTATCAGGGGTGGTATCATAGAGGTCAATTCCTGAATGTAAATTTGACCGGCGAAATGTTGGATGCTACTTCCTAAATTAGTTAATTTTGTCTGAAAAGCATTATCACACCATTTTACATTTTCAATTGTATCATCATAATCCTTAATTTGGTTAAGAACTTCCTCTTTTTCAGCCTTTATCGTATTTATTCGGAACGATTGTTTTAAAGAACTTTTTACAGCCTCAGAAAAGTTATGCTTATCATTTGTTAAACTGCTGTATCTTTCTATAATTCGTTCTTTTACAGTTTCAATCATACCTATGCCCTTAAAACACGGGCATTTGGAGTTTCAATCTTAGCCATCACATTCCTAGTATCTATGATTAGGTTAGCATGTTTACCTACCAGTTCGTAATCCACGCCTGAATGATCTGTAGTTATGACTATGGCGTCTTGTGATCTTATATTTTCAATAGTTAGTTCTAAGCTTTTCTCTTCGTTTACATTATTGACGTAAGGGTCATGGTAACATACCTTAGCTCCTTTGAATTCCAGTAATTCCTTTATTCTCAAAGCTGGTGATTCTCTCATATCATCGATGTCTTTTTTGTATGCAACTCCAAGCATCATTATGCTGCTCTTTCTAATACTCTTACTTTCATCATTAAGAGCTTTCCCTATTCTATGAGCAATATTTTCCGTCATTTTGCGGTTGATTTCTCCGGCAAGCTCGATAAATTTTGCCTCAGTGTTGTATTCTTTTGCCTTCCATGATAGATAGAATGGATCTATAGGTATGCAATGTCCTCCCATACCTGGGCCTGGGTAGAATGGCATGAATCCGAAAGGTTTTGTTTTGGCGGCCTCTATAACTTCCCATATATTCACACCCATGCGTGAAAGTATGAGTTTCATTTCATTTACCATAGCAATGTTTACAGCACGAAAAATATTTTCCATTAATTTAGTTGATTCTGCAGTTTCCATGGAACTAACTTCTACAGTTTCAGATACAATATTTTTGTAAAGTAGGCTAGTTATTTTGAGACATTCTTCAGTATATCCCCCCATAACTTTTGGTATCCTTGAAACACCATACTCTTTGTTACCAGGATCCTCTCTCTCGGGTGAGTAAGCAAGGAAAAAATCCTTTCCTGCGACTAGACTAGACTTTTCCAATATAGGTTTTACTAATTCTTTTGTAGTTCCAGGGTATGTTGTTGACTCAAGGATAATCAATTGACCTTTTGTTATATTCTTACTAATTTCGTTTGAGACGGCTACAACATAGCTCATGTCTGGTTGTTCATGCACATCTAATGGAGTTGGTACGCAAATAATTAGACAATTCATCTCAGCTAATTTTGAGAAGTTGGTAGTTGCACTTCCTTTTTTGCTAACAAAAGTTTGCATATCTTTCTGTTTGATATGTTTCATAACTAGCTTTCCGGCATTTATATCTTCAACACGTTTTTCGTCTTTATCAAATCCTAAGACTGTAAATCCTTGGTTAGCAAATTCTAATCCTAGTGGAATTCCTACATACCCCATTCCAATTATTCCAATTTTAGCATCTTTACTCGTTATTTTGTTAATGAGATTTTCACTTATACTTGACATGCTTGCACTAAAAGTAGAAGGAAGGGGTATAAATTACGTTATATTTCAATCATCCACTCAAATTCGTCTTTAGATGTGCCATATTGTATTCCGGTGAGATAATTGTAAAGCTCATTAGTAACCTTGCCAATTTTTCCCTTACAATAGGTGTAATCCTTATCCTTGTAATTAATTGAACCAATAGGTGCTACGATAGCAGCAGTACCTGCGCAAAAGACTTCGTCTGCAGTCAATGCTTCATCAACACTAATTCGTCTTTCCTCCACCTCTAATCCCATCTTATTCTTTGCTAAATGAATAATTGAGGCTCTTGTAATTCCAGGTAATATAGATCCAGTCAACTCGGGAGTTATAACTTTGTCACCAATTACGGCGAAGAAATTAGCAGCCCCTACTTCTTCTATATATTTTTCTTCTGCAGCATCTAAATAAATAACTTCTGCATATCCTTTAGATTTTGCCAAACCACTTGGCAACATACCTGGAACATAGTTTCCTATGGCCTTTACACCACCCGTACCTTTTAGTGGAGCTCTATGGAACTCATTTGTGACGATTAGTTTTATTGGCTTTAATCCACCTTTGAAGTATGGGCCTACTGGACTGACATAAATTATGAAGCTGTATTCATTTGCAGGAGCGACACCAACACCTTCTCCTGAACCAAAGATAATAGGTCTAACATATAGAGCACCCAGTTCCACGCTAGGGATATAGTCGGCATTGTCTCTTACTACTTTTTTCACAGCATCTAAGAACAGAGATTTAGGTATTTCTGGCATTGAAAGTCTGGTGCATCCGTCAGCAGCTCTTTTAGCATTCATTTCAGGGCGGAACATGGCAATTCTTCCATCTTCCCATTTGTATGCTTTCATTCCTTCAAATAGACCTTGTCCATAGCTTAGAACTACTGCTGCAGGTGATAAACTCAAATTTTCAAATGGCATTAATTTTCCGTTCTGCCATTGTTCTCCTAAGTTACATTTAGCAACGTACATTGATCGAGTTCTAGTGAAGCTAAAGGTTAAGTTTTCAAAGTCTACTTCGTCCGGTTTCAAGTGTTGTTCTCCATGAATTTTTTTAGTCTATCCTCTAAAATAGGTATATCTTTCTCATCAACAAATGAGATACAAACCCGTAATCCTTCATGCCTATTTGAGCCGGTCGATTTTAGAGTAATTGTTGAAATCCCATATTTCATTAATTCCAGCATTAGATTCGTTCCATCGTAGTCAGGATATGACATTGTTAGGTAAAACCCGTCACCAACAGTTTCGTCCATGTCTTTTTCATAAACTTGTTTGAATCCATATTTTAGAAATATTTTCCTTATTTTTCTTGCTCTTTGGCCGTATGCTCTTGTTACTTTTATGAAGTTGTATTCTCCATTAGTAGATTCTTCTAACATTTTAGCTAAGGCAAATTGTGCAGTATGACTTGTACCAGATGTTGTAACATATAGTCCACCAAGTGAAAAAGCATGTCCAAATCGTTTTCTACCACAGAATAATCCCAGTTGGTCGAATTCTTGCTTGTTCAGCTTTGGGGAAATAATTGCAAGACCACATCTTGGTCCAGGAAATGAGAATGCTTTCGATGCAGATATTAGAGTGACCCAATTCTTTCCAAAGTTCCCGATAGTAGGTATGTAAGGTTCAGTATTTGGCTCAGAATAATCCTTTCTAAAATCCATTCCTAAATATGCAAGGTCTTCTATTGCTAATATGTTGTTGCTATCACAAATCTCAGCCATACCCTCTAATTCTTTCTCGTTCAGGCAAGACCAGCTTGGATTGTTTGGTGAAGACCATAATAGTCCGCCAACATTCCCTTTTGCAATTTTTTTGTTAATCGCATCTAATAACTTTTCACCTCTATTATCGTAAAGTTCTATTCCTTCACTTTTAAGGCCTAGAAATTTGGCTTGATATCTTGTAACAGGAAATGTTGGATCAAGATAAAGGATAGTATCTTTTCCTTTGTGCATATTACCAGCTAAGGCTTGAGAGATGTATCCTCCTTGGAGAGAACCGCAAGTAGGTACTACATGTTCTGGTTTTACATCCATATTTAAAAATGCTTTAACAAATTTAGAGCCAGCTGATTTTAATTCAGGTATTCCATCGAACGGAGGATACATTCCTTGTAAACCGCGATCAATAGCCTCTTTCTCAGCTTCCTTTGCAATATTAGGGGTGGGAAGGTTTGGTATTCCCATCTCCATTCTGACAAAATCAAAGTTACCTTTTTGACTTATTAATGTCGCTAGACGATTTGTTTCACGAATGGAGAGATTACTAGGATTATAGCCAGTTTCATCAAAAATATTTTTCATAATTTCGTCAGTGACTGGTATTGTATTTGTCAAATGAAGTACCTCTGAACTAAGTTTAGTAGACCCCTTGCTAAAAGGTTTGTACAAGCTTTATAATGCACTTTTTCTTTTCTAAAAGTGATTAATATGATGCCAGTTGAATTAACCGGAAATTTGCTTAAAGAACTAAGGGGGCGAGCTTGCCGTTTATTATCCAATGAGGGGTGGACACAATCAAAACTTGGTAAAGCCTTGGGTGTCAGTCAAGTAATGGCAGGTAATTACTTACATACTTTGCCTACACAATATAATGAGCCAATAGAAAGTAACCTGCAAGAGTCCTCATTTTCACTTGCAGAGATTCTTAAAACAGGTGAGGCTTCAAATTGGTCCCTAAGAATCGTTGTGGATGATCAAGATTTAATCATTAATTTCCCTGTTCAAGACACTAAAGAAAAAGTATTGATAAGAATAGCAGACATGCGAAAGCGTTTGGAAACTGTAATTCCTTTGTTATCGCCACAGGTAAGGGTAAACATTGCTATAGCTTCGAGTGAGGCTCAAAATAACTCAGATGTAGCTGCATTTCCTGGGCGTCTGACTCCAGTTGGTGGTAAAGCACGCCCACTTTCCTCACCTAAATTCGGAGCCTCATCACATCTTTCGGATTTACTCCTTAATATTCGAAAATTAGACTCTGATACTTCAACAATAATTAATCTTCGCTGGGATTCAATTATTTCAAATTTATTAAAAGAATTAGATTTAGTCTCAGTTAATTTAAATAGAAAAGGTGATGATTTATCGATACCTGAATCTGCCTTTGGTGCTGAAGCTTTGATTGATGAAGGTGGCTATGGCTTTGAACCTTCTCTTTACATTGTAGGTCAAAATCAAGATAGAGTATGCACGATAGTAGAGGACTTAGCTAAATCCATGGAGGCTATGGCATGATTTCCTCAAGTTTGGCATATATTTTACTATTAGCTACATTAGCTTTTTTTGCATGGCTGGGATATCAAGAGTCTCTAAAAATAAAAATCGATAATGATTCGTTTCTTTCAGCTAGAAATAGTCAAAACTGGATAATGATTGGCCTAAGCCTTTTTGCTTCTGGTATGGGTATATGGATTCTTTTTAGCCCTTCAGAGGTAGGGTACTATGGTGGATTTTACGATGTATTTGGATATGCTCTATCATCAGCAACACCTTTTTTGTTGTTGGCATATATAGGGCCTGTACTTCGTAATTTAACTCCAGAGGGGGTGACTCTTGCAGATTTTGTTCGTCAAAAAATGGGGCGCCCTATGCAACTTTATGTTGGGATAATTTCTATATTATACATGTTCACATTTATGTTTGCAGAGTACATTGCAATAGGTCGTGCAGTTGAATTCCTATCGGGCATAGATTTCCTTGTTCCTATAGTTCTAGTTGCAATCGTGACTACTTTTTACACGGTGGTAGGAGGTTTACCTGTATCTATCAAGACAGACCGCATTCAATCTTATTTTATTATGTGGTTGGTCGTATCAATCATCTTGTTGATATTCAATGAAGGAATTAGGGATGTTTTAGATGACGCAAAAGCCTACAATCCTGAAGATTCATGGAGTATTGGGAGCATCAGTGATTATTCTACTTTCGAGGCAGGTCTTGCTCTAGTTTTGGCTATAACTGCTGCAGAGATGTTCTCACAGGGGAATTGGCAACGTACTTGGGCTTCTGAGGATGATGATTCACTGCGGAAAGGGGCTTTGTTAGCATCAGGGCTTTGTTTTATCGCAGTTCTACTTTTTGGATTTCTAGGAACTGTTGCAGCGGGCAGAGGTGCAGTATTAGATCCTTCAATAACCTTCTTTGATTTGATTAAAGACTATGATTTACCATTTTTAGCTATGTTTTTGGTTCTTGGAGTTGCATTGGTATGCTCAAGTATTGATACACTTCAAAATGCACTCATTGCAGTTATTTCCAGAGATTTGACAGATTCTAAATATGACATTACTCAGACAAGATATGTTGCTATTCTTGCAGCACCTATTGCTTTACTTCTAGCCTGGTACTATGCTGATGATGCACTTAGTGTTTTTAGAATATTTTTGGTTGCAGATTTGTTCGCAGCAGCTACAGTTTTACCAATATTCTTGTCTCTTTCGAATAGAGTAACTCCAAATGGAGGCTTAGTAGGTGCTATTTTTGGTTTGGTTTCAGTGGTAATTTATGGCACTTACACTTCAGACTTACAAAAAGGCATAGATTATCTGACTAATCCAGTCAATGATTATGGTCTTGCTAATTTGGATGTTTTCTTGTCAGCTCTTGTAGGCTCAGCATTAATGACTATTATAGTTTCAGAGATAGAAAACACTCAGTCGTGATGCAAAACAAAATTACCCTGAGCTAGAAGTAAATTTCCACTGTGACATTCTATTGTTGCTCTACCAGAAGAATCAATTTCGTTATGTATTCCTCTTCCGCCGATAGTTAATTTTTCTTGCTTCAAATTCCATTTTGCACCAGTTACACTCACTCTAGCGTCTGGCATAGCTATCAAAGAGAAAAGAGTTCCTTCTTCACCTTCAATAGTGGTTGAATCAACGATAGCTTGTATAGTAAATAAGTCATCAATTAATCTAATTTTAGGGTTAAATGCTAATCCTAAAGCTGCTAAGGTGTGATCAATTCTACCACCAGACCATCCGACTATGGAGATTTCTGTAGCGCCTTTTTCGAAAGCAAAATCTACGGCTTTCTCTAGATCAGTTTTCTGTATGTTTTTGTTAGAGATAATCCATTCTTCCAATTTAGTTGATGCCTTATCCGATATTGAGTCTAAATCACCTATTACTTGATCAGGAATTATGTTATATTTCAACAATCTATCTGCACCTGCATCAGCAGCTATAACAAATGTGTCTTTTGCCATTTCAATAACATTACTTTCCAGTGGTCTATTTCCTACAACTAATGCTTTCATTTTTTCACTTAATCAACTTTCTTTTATTGTTATTTATTTGCTTTAGATACATTTTTCCAAAGAATGTGAATAAATCGCTTCTAAATGTACTCACTTTTCTACCTTTTGCCTTAGACCTATATGTTATCTTCTCATAAACATCCATAAATTTGTTATCTGCATGGTATCTTTTCCTTAGATTCTCGTATTTTTCTTTATCAAAATGGTTCCAAAATTCATCATAATTGAAGTAGCATGTTGAAAAGAATCCCTTGAATACACCATGGTCGAAAGAAAATTTTTCAAAAGCTTGATTAACCTTCATTGATGATACATTGCTATTTTTTATACCATATATACCTAAATCAAGAATCATATCTTCTTCACATATTTCTTTCTTGCGTGTACAGAAAATTTTGTCTGAGTGATAATTATCCTTACTTGGACATATCCAGAGCGGATAGGTTCCTGTCATTTTATCAGATAGCTCCAAAGCATCTTCCAATTTAGAAAGTGGGACTCCTATGTCTGTGGCAAGTACGTACTCATCTCTTTTGTAATCACCAACCATATAACTTGCAGCTGTAAAATATTTATTGACATCAAGTTCGTTTGATTTCATAATTTTCTTTGGAATTGTAGCGTAAATAAGGCCAGCAGAAACATAATCTCTGATTTTATATGGAGTGTACAAATAATGGGCCCAAAATGCCGAATAGCTATATCTTTCCAGATAGTCAACTAACCTTAGGTAATTGCTTTTCTTTTTGTTTGCTATTTGGGCGTAAACACTCATATGTCGTTGTTTGAAAATATCCTTATCTCTAGTTATCAGTATTTCTTTTGTATCGACATTATCAACATAGTTGGCTATTACGATTGTAAAATCGCTTTTTCCATTGACAAATGCTTCTATGAAATCGTCTTCTTTTTTGTTTATTCTCCCTTTGAATTCGTTGTAAAATGTGTCAAACTTCTTGTGATGTAGATAATCAACTTTGACATAGGGCTTACATTCTATTAATTTCATTTTAACGCGAGTAATAATTCCCATGGTTCCATAGGTTCCACCTATGCCATAGTATAGTTCTGGATGGTTTGTTATTGAAACATCTTTTATTATTTGACCATTACCTAAAATTACATCAAAATCAATTACGTTGTTATTGAAAAAGCCGTGTACGTAGGAATTAGATCCCAGTGCAATTCCACCTAGACATCCGCCTACGGTAAAGTTATCACCTTCTGGCAAAGAAGGTACGATTTTATTTTTAGGTATAGTTTTTCGATTTACTTTACCAACGGTAACTGTAGCCTCACAATCGATGTATTCCTTATCAATTTTTAATATTTGATTCAAATCACTTGTGTTTATTTGCCTCTGTTTGTTTTTAAAATTTAAGTCTCTATGATTATGCCCTTTTCTATTAGTGGTTAATAGCCGCTCTTCACTCTTAATGACATTAGAAATGTCCGTTATCTTCTTGTTGTAGCCTTCATAAGACATTAAACAATCCTTACCCTTCCATTAATATATGGATTTTCATTCTTTTCAGTTTCGAGATTAGTTGCAGGTCCATGCCCTGAATATATGATAGTGTCATTTGGAAGTGGTAAAATTTTATCATTTATTGACTTCATTAATTGCTCAGCATTTCCACCAGGAAGATCGGTTCTACCCACCGAGCCTTTGAAAATTACATCACCCCCAATAAGAATTCCTTTTGTGTAAAAGCATAATGAATCTGGACTGTGTCCAGGGCAATGAAGGATTTCAAATTGATGTTTTCCGAGAGTTACTACATCACCCTCGTCCAAAAATTTCTCAGCTTTTATCTCAGAAATACTATAACCAAATGATGCAGCAATAGGTCCGACTTTTCCTAGCATGTCTATTCCTAGTGGACAAATTTCTAGTGGTAAATTTAATACTTCTTTAGCACGATTTGCGTCGGCAATGTGATCTACGTGACAATGTGTAGCAATTAATCTTACTATATTCATTCCCTCATCATTTGCTATTTTTACAATGTCATCTGTTTGGTCACCTGGGTCAAAAAAAATCGCATCTTTACTTTTTTCATCCATTACTAATGTAGCATTCATCTGTAAAGGTCCAACGGCTTTTTGGAAGACTTTCAGTACCATATGATTAAAACTTCCTCTGCCCTTCGGGAGATATTAGAGTCCGCTCAATGTCATTATCGAACGAAATTTCAGGCCCTATTATAGACTCTTCAACAACACCACCATATCCTTTTACATTTGAGAGAATGACAGATTTTCGGATGACACATTTTTCCAATTCTACATTTGGACCTATTATTACGTTAGGACCAATTATACAGTCTTTAATTTTGGCACTCTCGTCGATTAGTACAGAACCTCGGATACTCGCAC
>JBJLBY010000007.1:0-39534 GCA_045567975.1 Candidatus Poseidoniales archaeon
AGGATAAAGGAAAAGAAGCTTTACCTCATGAACGCATAGTTAGATTTGCAGGATATTTCGCAGGTAAAGTTAGAGATACAACTAATACAGTTGTGGACAAAGTAATGGAAATGCCTAACAATTATGCTGGAAGATGGATGGCAGTCAATGTAGCTTTTGGAATGGCATTTCATCTGCTACCAATAGTTTTCATGTTCTTTTTAACAACAACTTACGATTGGAATCTATAGATTTGACAATAGTTTAAGCACATCTTTTTCTAAATCGGCCAAGCTACCACTATTATCTATAACAAAATCTGCCTTAGATATAGTTGCTAAAAGTTGCTGTTTATTTGGATCATCACTTTTTTCTTCTAAAGATTCTTGATGAACAAATTCTTCCCAGGAAGAACTATCTCCCTTTCGACCCCTCTGTTTTAATCTATCAAACCTAATCTTTTGATCTGCATCGACTAAGAATAAATTAAAAACGTGGTTGTCATAGCTTCTTTTTAACGAATCTACTTCTGAAGGATTCCTTATTGAATCTACGATGTGATTCTCAGATGATATAAGATTCTTTATCATTAGATCTGCAAGAACACTGGGTCCTCCTGAATTTCTTAAGTCATTACCTATCTGAATTAAATTTGCTCTACTTTCTTCTTTTCCTTTTTTCTTCAATTCTTGCCTCAAAGTGTCCGATAATGAATGATAAACAAAAGAATTTTTTTTCAAAATATCTGCAACTGCACCTTTACCAGCTGCATTACGACCAGTCAAACCTATAATGTGATAAGACAAAAAAACCTCAGAAATCCGAGCCTTCTCTATATTCTCCGAAAACTCCTCGAAGAACATCACACATTTCGCCAAGTGTAACTTTAGCTTTTGCTGCATCTATGAATATAGGCATCAAATTTTGTTCACCTTCTGCAGCCTTTTCAATAGCTGTTAAATACTTCTCTGCTTTACTTTGATTTCTGTTCTTCCTAATGTTCTTCAACCTATTACACTGTCTTTCGAAACCTTCTGGATCCATTTCCAAAATTGGAATTTCTACATCCTCATCTGATGTAAACTCATTAACGCCTACAACTATCCTTTCTTTATTGTCAATTTCCTTTTGGTACTTGTAAGAAGCTGAGGCAATTTCTTTCTGGAAAAAACCCTTTTCAATGGCTGGAACTACACCTCCCAAAGAATCTATTCTATCAAAATAGTCTCTAGCTTGTCTCTCCATATCATCTGTCAACCATTCCAAGTAGTAACTCCCTCCAAGGGGATCTATAACGTTAGCAACCCCTGATTCATGCGCAATTACTTGCTGTGTCCTTAAAGCAATCTGAACGGCTTTCTCAGAGGGTAAAGCAAGTGCTTCATCCATAGAGTCTGTATGAAGTGATTGTGTTCCTCCCAATACTCCAGCCATCGCTTGAATAGCAACACGTACAATATTTATCTCAGGCTGCTGAGCTGTGAGACTACAACCTGCGGTTTGAGTATGGAACCTTAACGTCCAACTTCTTGGATCTTTTGCACCATATTTATATCTCATATCTTTAGCCCAGATTCTTCTAGCTGCCCTATACTTTGCAATTTCCTCAAAGAAATCATTATGCGCATTGAAGAAAAAGCTAAATCTTGGGGCAAATTCATCGATATTCAATCCCCTTTCAATAGCCCAATCTGCATATGCATAACCATCTGCCAAAGTAAATGCTAGCTCTTGTACTGCTGTAGAACCTGCTTCCCTTATATGATAACCCGAAATAGAAATGGTATTCCATTTTGGCATATATTTTGTACCATACTCTACTGTATCAGTAACCAATCTCATTGAAGGGTTTGGAGGGTAAATGTACTCCTTCTGTGCAATATATTCTTTAAGAATATCATTTTGGATTGTACCTCCCAAATTTGACTTAGATATTCCCTGGTTTTCAGCATTAGCTATGTACATAGCCCAAACCATTGCTGCTGGTGAATTAATTGTCATTGACGTTGTAACTTTGTCCAACGGAATCTTATCAAATAGTATAGACATGTCCTCCAAACTACTTACACCTACTCCACATTCGCCAAATTCACCTGCTGCAAAAGGAGAATCACTATCGTAACCGTATAATGTGGGAAGATCAAAAGCTGTACTCAAACCCGTTTGGCCCTGTTTTAACAAATACTTAAAACGAGAATTAGTTTCTTCTGCAGAACCAAAACCTGCAAACATCCTCATAGTCCATAATCTTCCTCTGTACATTGTAGAATGAATACCTCGAGTGTAAGGAAACTGGCCGGGGAAAGAAATATCGTTCTCAAAATCAATATCTGAAGTATCTAAGGAAGTATACAGCCTTTCTACCTTTTGGCTTGAAGTAGTAACAAACTCATCTCTTCTTTCGGGATATTTTTCTAAAGCAGGCTCCAAAACCTCACTAGACCATTTAGCATATGCCTTTTGATAGGAAGAATCGTCTTTCTCAGCATTATCTCCAGATTTTTCTGAAGCTTGTTTGTCAGCTTTCATTACTTCGCGAATATTATGGCTAAATAAGGATTTACTGTCTAGTGAAAACTATATATCCTACGCAGAAAATATTTGGACAGTCAGGAGATGGAGGGCGGCCGACGGCCATAGGCTGAGGAAAGTCCCCTCTCCATGAGCAAAGCAGCCGCAAGGAACCCGAGAGGGTTGGCTCTGTAACAGAAACGACACAGACCCATCTTAGGAATGATCGCCCCGGGCGTGACGTCGATGGTGTATTTGATGAAACGAACATCCCTGCTGGAGCAATTCCAAGTAACCGCAACGACCTGCTCGGGAGCGGTAGGTAGGAAGCAAAGCTGAATGCCGCTAGCCGGATATCCGGGTAACAGAAAGGGGCTTACTCCCATCACCTGACGATTATATATTTTATAGAAGATAACTATATAAAGAGGCTTCACTCCGCGCCGAACATAATGGCCGCAGACTATTCGGAAGAACCAAAATGCACGCAAAAAGGTACTGGATGGGTTACATTTAGCCCTAGTGGAAACACCCTAAAGAAAAAACTCTTGAAGAAAAAAATTATCAAACTATCTAAAAAATCTATAATGTAAAAAAGTTCCGAAAAAGACTCCTAAAAAATCAAAAACTAAGTCTACCAAGGAGGAATCTCTTCCATCAACAAAGCTTTGATGGTACTCATCTAAACAAGAAATCAAAATTCCTACTTTAATCGAAAGACTGAGTATCTGATCAAGTTCTTTCGAATTAAAAGACAAAGAGCCAAATATTAAGAAACCTAGAATTGAAAATTCGACAAAATGAAAAAGTTTATCTACGTTTTTGATGTTTGGAGAAACATCTGAAATATCGTCTGCAGGTTGGTGACTTAGTATCGTTATTAGAATTATGTAAGTTAATGTTATAGTCCAAGGAATTTGCATTTTTTCTACAGACTACCGTCTTTCATCCTTGCTAAATCATCTAAGTCGTAAGAATCGAAATTATTGGGTGGTTCTCCATCAATTTGATTAGCAATATCTTGACTTTCAATTGCCCAATACATGACTGATTCTTCATTATTTGAGTGATGCGGATGATCTGGATCTTCATGATCATGGGGGGATTGGTAACCCATATTAACTAAACCAAGTAAATGTCCAAACTCATGTACAATTACTGATTTCTCAATATCCTTATCTGATATCAAAAGGAAAGATGCATCATCTATTTTTTCCTTGAATAAAACAAATGAAGAACCTTTGTAAGCTACACCTAATGCTTGTTCATTATCTTGATACTCTCCATTGAGATACAAGATATGAATTATGAAAGTATTACCACTTTTATATCTTTGTCGCTGAGCATCCTCTATTGCTAATATCTCCTCTAAGGTATAACTATCATCGGTACTACCAAATGAGTTTTGGCTAACAGAAATTGATGATTTATCGGTAACTTCTTCAATTCTTGTTTTTAGAAGGTTTATTGCGTCCGAATCTGGGGCATTATCTGTCACATAATTTATTTCAATATGTAATCTTGAATATTTAGAAGCCTGAAGAATTTCATAACGGCAATCGCCGGTCACATTCTCACAAGAAGATATATCGTCTCTGAGATCTTCTAGGCAACCTGGCATCAAGAAAATAAGCATTACGAAAGCAATTTTCAGGCTCTTCATGATTTACTATTAATGGCACTGATTAAAAAGTTGCTAATCAAACAATTACTGCTCAATAGATTGGACCCAATACTAAACGAGGATCTGGGAAATCTTTCATTGCCCTTTCCCTATCTTCCGCAGATACTACCCCTGGTAAATCATGAGTAAGGGGCTCAGCATAGGATAATTGAAAATGTAGATGTGGCTCCCAACCTCCATTCTCACTGTAATCACCAAACCAAGCAAGAACCTCTCCTTTGCTGACTTTTTGACCCACTTTTTTTCCACTTATTGAAGCTGAATCCAAATGACCAAATAAGGCCCAAAAATTCTTCCCAGATAGCACATGCTTCGTTATTAGTACAAAACCATAGTCTCCTGGTTCAGAATTATAACCGAAATGTGATATTTCACCATCCAAAAAAGCCATACAAGGAGTTCCCACAGGCCCGCCAATATCTATGCCCATGTGGATATTACGAACTCCCTCAAACAAATTCGTGTTGTACATATCTGGCCTAACTTCGTTATACTTTCCTACACAAAATTTTCCTGAAGGTGAATTCCAATTAGATTTGTTTAAATCAAGAACTAGATAATCTTCTGGCAAGTCAACTACTGGATAAAAATCATGCTCTTCCCATTTAATCTGATTCTCTTCCAAGATGAACCTCCTCTGCGTATAAATTAACCATTTGGTTGGATGATCGAACTAGTAAGGAGCCATCATCTGCTATTGATTCGGCAACTCCACGATTATTATCCCAAAAAACTTCTTGACCGATTAAAGTATCAAAGTATTCAAAACTTGAGATTATTTCGTCGTTAGATTCTTCAAAAAATCTTTCAAAATTTAATAAAAAAGAAGACAAAAAAAAGCTATAAGAAAATTCCACTCCTTTAGAAGCCAGTGTAATACTATTTGAAGAAAGAACCTTATTAGTTATATTAAGACCAACTCCTGAAATAGAATAAGGGCCTAAATTCTCACACAAAATCCCACCCAATTTCTTTCCACCGAAAATAATATCATTAGGCCATTTCAAAGATATTTCTTTGACAAAATTCTGCATGGAAGTAGCTACACTTATGCCGACAATCAACGGTAATAGTCTATGATTATTAGATATAAAAGAAAAATACAGGCCTCCAAGTGAGGATTCCCAAGAATTACCCAAACGCCCTCTACCTGCAGTTTGCTCTCTTGAAAGAATAATATCACCCTTATTCTCCGAATATTCAGATAACCAATTATTGGTTGAACTTACTTTCTCCATTATATGTATCAAAGGAAGGCACCAAGATCCATTTGCTTAATCTGCTCATTCTCAAGAGTGTCTTCAATAGAGCTAAACGCAAGCTCTAAACGTTGCTTGATGAACTGACGTGAACCATACTCATTAGAAACATATTCAGCTATCTTTTTGTATTTTGACACTGAAGCTGGAGATATATTTAATTGCAAACTTCCACCACAAACACAGGACTCTTTTAAGGGTGGGCGACGGTATTTCTTATTACATTTTTTACACCTTACACCTTGTGTAGTAAATGAACGAAGATTACCAATTATATCTCTTATGAAATGTTTCTCAATTGTTTGCTCTGCAACATACTTGGAATCTGATGCTCGTATTTTTTCAGCTAATTCTAAAGATGCAAGTGCCTTTTCCGCCATTGACCCTAAGGAAACATATCTAGATTCATTAGGTCCCAAATTAATATTAGATGACTTATGTGAAAAACTGTAATTTTCATACTGCTCTGGACTATCTAGCCTTGTTTTAACCAAGTCTAAGTGTTCCAAAACTGCAGATGGATTCGAATATTTTTCAGTGAGATTGTACAATTCTAGAGGGTATGAGTCATTCAATTCCACATTATGAGCCTCACTGTCTATTTCGATAGGGTCAATACGTGTAGAAAGAACTCTAGGTATATCCATAGTTCCTCCTCGAGTAGTGGGCACAAAACTATCTGAATAATTTAGCAAACCTTCAAGAAGAAGCATTATGGAATCTTCATCCCCATCGCAATTACGTCTTTTTGCAGCATGCAAAAAAGGATGTCCATACTGTGCTTTAGCTGATGTAAATCCGATTAAACGAGTAAGAACACCTGCTGATGTGTGAGGACTTAATGCTATCATCAAGTTACCAATCAATTCAGTCGGATCCGAATTTGGACTTAAACCGTAAAATGGTTCCAAACCATAAAGTTTAGACAGTTCTTCATCCACAAAATTAGAAACTTTGACTAGCCAATTCCCGGCTCTATCTGAGATTACTAAATCCTGTACTTTGAGCTCTAATAATTGGTCCTCAGATACCAAATCATCTCCATTAATATCCTTAGAATATCCCAATTCTTTAGCTTTCTCTAAAGATAAACCAATTTCCTTCGGATAAAAATGTGTTATAGGCAAATCAATCATATCATATCTCAATGTTCCATCCTTGTAGACTCTCAAGTCGTATTTAGAACGCAAAATTCCTTTCTCAAGACACTCAGGTATTTTATACTTGGACTTCAAATCCTTTACACCTTTGATTTTAGGTAATATTCCTGTTTTTGTATTGTTCATAGCTTTAGCTAACAAATCAGATACATCAACTAACCTTTTCCTCGGTTGTTCTTTAACCATAGTGTGAGAACTACAACAGCGAATTGATACTGTCTCTTTATTACAAACTTTACAATAACGTAACTGTGTTTCTATCTCTATTTTACCTGTATTTCTTTGAGCAAAACCTCGAGTAGAACTTCCTGCTTTAACTGCTGTGTTAACTAATCTCTGATTACCACCATATTCACCAAGAGGAAAAAGAACATGGGGTGGAGGTTTCATACGCCTCTCATTAGCCTTTTCAGGACGACCCATACTTGCACCTACTCTTGTTGGTGCGCGATTTTTGACCTCAACATCTGCCAAATAAGAAACTAATTCTAACGATGAATCTATATCATGAGGATCTCTTAATGATACTAATTCACCATTTTTGGCTTCAAGTCCCAATAAACCAGTCAAAGGTTCAAATCCATCATTTAAAAACAATACCTTATCAACAGTCGAATAAAATATTCCTAATCTCTGAAATATATCCTTGTACAACAATTTAAATTTGTTTTTAGTTACATCTAAAGAATCCTTAACCAATTGATTTCTGAGATCTAAGATTTCTCTAGTATTAAGATCAGCCCAGAAATAAGTAAATTTAGGATGTAAAGGGACATTTTTTGATTTACTAAATTCCAAAAGAGAATCAAAGTCATATTCCCCCTCATAGGATTTAATCTTCATATTCTTGAGAATGGCTTCCCACCATTCAATACACCAACCTGATGGTTGAAGTGGATGATTATTCTCAACAAATTCTCCGAATGGAATCAATATTTCACCTAAGTCTACAATAGACTCCACAGTATCAACTACTTTTTTGGCTTCTTCAAAAGAGTCTAATCTGATAAAACTGCCATCTTTTAGAGTAACTGAAGGACCTTCTATAGAATCACAGGGTGTCGCAGCTGTAGCCTTCCCCGGTAGTTGTAGCTTAAGTTGGGTTCCAATAGCTGCAAAAGAATCTACAATCAGCATTGTTGAGGGATGAATTGACATAGAAGCCAAACCTGCTAAGCGTGATCTGCCATACCTTAACCGAAATGCTCCAGGTTCATCAGGAAATGCAAAAATTGGCCTACCAGCCAAAACATCTTTCAAATATTTATGTTCTTTGACATCACCAGAAGCCGAAGCTCTTTTTTTCTCAGTATATGTTCTAAGAAAGTCCCATCCACTTATACCCAATCTGTCCACATGTTTCAAAACCTTGGCAGCTTTAAGGCAAAGACCTTCAGCCAGAACTAAACAGGCCCCGCCTCTCAAAGAATTAGTTTCAACTCGAGGCAAATCACGATTTCCTGCGACTTCCATACGCTCAGTCCTCTCACCTGTAATACAAATCGGACATGATTTTACAATAGTGTCTATCTCATCAGGACTAGGAACATACTGAAGATTGACTGCTCTTTTGTATAAGGGGATTTCTTCCTTGTATCTTTCTACTTCGGCGGGAGTTGGAATATATGAATCTAAGCCTAATTCTCTCCTAACGACATCAGCTATCAAAACTGAAAGTGCTTGAGCTGTACCTCCTGCAGCTCTGATAGGTCCAGCATAGTAAATTGAGGCACATTTAGTATTGTTATTATTTTCCAAAGTACTTACTTTGACAACGCCTTCTGTTGGCGCAACTAGAACACCTTCAGTCAATATTGAAAGGGATGTTCTGACTGCTTGTTCTAAAGCTAATTCTATGCCCATCTCGTTTTTCAATTCCCCTGCCAATTCCTTCGCAATGATTAAGGCAGTCGATTCCCTATCATGCGTCTCAGCTATCTTCCTGATTCGAGGTGCAATACCTTCAGGTCCAACTTGCGCCTCCACCCTCTCAGCAAGATCTTTAGCTCGAGGAATTTCTGAGTCATCAGAAGGATCAAAACCTGCTTTACGCGCTTTTGATACTAATTCATAACAATCTTCAGCTTTATCTTCTAAATTACGGAAATATGTCTGCATTTCTTCTGATGCTACTAGTGCCACAACCTAGCAAGGGGCGCTGGTTATTATCTATTTGGCAATGCTAGGCACCATAGCTATCAATGAATATAGACCGATAAGATGATGCTGCAGCTCTTATTCCAGCTAACAATATACCAAGTGATGCCGCCACAAATATGATACCTGCGAACAAACCGAGATCATGCTGAATTAGCATTACTGTAGCTGGTAAAATCAACAATATAGAGGAAAAAAGTGCAGAGGTGCCCATGAGCATGAACTGAACTAAAATATCAGGATTACCTCTATCGCTCTCATCAAAATTGGCAAAAGCACTTCCAGCCCATACTCCTAGACCTGTGTTTGAGAAAGTTAAAATCAGCAAGCACATGCCAAAGAATAAAGTCACCTTTAGAGGAAACTGCGCCAATATGCAAATGGGTAACCATATTGCAAGCAAACCTGGTATTGACATCATAATAATTGCTACAGCCTTTCCTTTCATTATTAGATGTGATTCAACTGGATTAGACTTCATTATCCACATCCTCTTTCCCTCAACACCCAATATAGTTGAGCCTAGCATAGTACATTGCAAAAGAGAACCTAAATACAAACTAATTGCAAGCATCCCTGGATAGTATAGCTTAGGTGGTAAATCACCTACAGGTTCAGTTGGAATTCCAACCTTAAACCACCAGAATATCATAATTAAAGATACTGAAAAAGTTGAGAATGCTGAACTCAAGAAATCTCTTTCTCTCAAAGATGAAGTTACTTCTTTTGAGCATATTGAAGAGGCACGACGACCTAAAACTGATTTCAACCAGTCAAATTTAAGGATTCTAAATGGGTTCTTATGAAGTGATGAATTCAACTTGTAAGATTCTATAGCTTCTTCGAATATTGAGTCCATATTGTAAAAGAATATCAACAAAAGAACTGTACACCCTAATACAACTGCAATAGAAATTTCAGGATAATTATGAGCCCCATTTGCAACAAACATCAGAGCTACTAAAAGTGGAGATAAAGTCATTAGAAATTGAAATTTACGTGAAAAAGGGTGAAGAGAACCAACTATGGAGAACATAAGTCCACAAAGTGAAGACAAGAACGATAGTAGAAATATAAGAACTAAAAATTCTATATCTAAAGGTATATCTGTGTTAGTAACAATCTTACCAATTGAAAATATAGTAAGAAAGGATATGAGTAAGATAATATTAGGAATTAAAATAGAAAAAAAAACACCTAACATAATTTGCCTAGGATATATTGGTTGAACTAAATGAATGTCCATTAATTTTGATTTTATTACTTTTCTATACCCAATACCTGCAGATCTAAGAGTAAACAAAGCAAAGTAAATTAGCAATATTGTCCCGTAGCCTTCATTTGACCCTTCAGGAAAAAGCTCAGGATTATCTATAACGAATTTAAGAAGTCTAATACATGCAAAAGAAAATATGAATACTGTAATTCCTATGATTATCGTAGCAGCCAATCTTTTTTTTAATGACTGAGAAGTCTTCCTTACTAAACTCCTGAATTCAGCTTCAAATATAGCGTAAGATGCACTCATCTACCAAGAGACTCCATAGCCCTATCCTTCTTAGTCGACTTTTTGAAGATTCTGTAACAATCTGCACACAGACCTACCTTTCGACTTGAACCTGAGAGACTAAGTTCTCCAGATTTTTCAGCCCTCTTTCTTGGTAAAGATCGTTTTACAGAATTAGCACAAGTACTTTGAGCACACACATCGTTTTCTTCATTGGACAGAGATATTTCCCTACGTTTCATCTATCTACCACTATACTTATGACACTTAAAAGATTACGGCATCATTTTTCTAATGACAAACCCGTTGAATGTGATATACTATTTCCGCATTTAGAACAGAAATTAAGGTCTTTACCGGCCATTGAAAAATCACAAGATGGACAAGAAACTTTCTGTTTAATTATTTTTTTGTTATCTTCCTGTTTTCTATACTTAAGAGCATAACCAATCAGTAATAATAACAAAATTACACTCTGGCTGTAACATACCAATTCTTCAAAGTCCACGATTGTGTAGAACTAAGACTCTATAACTGTTTTACTGTAAAGTAATATCTGGCATCAAAGGACGGGCTGCAAAACCCTTCAACGCAAAATTGCTACCTTCACCAACTCTGCACACAAACAAATCACGATGATGTCGAATTAATCCAAATTCATCTAAAGAAGCTACACCTCCGCACACTTCCATAGCCATTGTCAAATGATCTGATGCTTTGCGTGAACACTCAATCTTGACTTTAGCTGCAGATTCTCTATCTAAGGTTTCATCATCGTATCTATTAGTCAAATCAATTAACCATGTTAAACCTTGCTCTAAGGTTATATCCATATCTATAACTACATCTTGTACTCTCTGGAAACTACCTATTGGAACTCCAAACTGTTCCCTATCTTGTGCATAAAATCGACACTTATCAAGCCCAAAGGCTAGAGATGCTAAGGACATGCCTGCAATGAATAAACGCCCACCGTTCAATGTCTGCGCCATTACCTTAAATCCTTCATTTTCTTTACCCAAAATAGAATCACTAGAGACTCTAACATTATCGAATGATATTGATCCAGTCGAAGATTGAGACCACAAATCCTTGCCTGCCATTTCTTGATAGGAAACATTGGAATCATCCATTGGAACAATGAAGCAAGTTGTCCGATAACCTGGTTTCGAATCCGGACTTGTCATAGCATGGACAACTACATGGCTTGACCACTTGGCATTAGTTGACCAACATTTTTCCCCTTTAATTATCCAATCATTACCATCTTTTGTTGCAGTTACTTGAGGATTAGTTGCATCTGAACCTCTACCTGGTTCTGATAAGCCAAAAACAAACATTCTCTTTCCAGCTGCTAAATCAGGAAGATGAGCTGCCTTTTGTTGCTCAGTACCAAACAATTGCAATGGCTTAGCTCCTAGTGACATTGCTGCACCTGGAGTTATAGCTAAAGATTGAGATTGATATCCTAAGGCTAAACCCATCAAAATTAAATCTAATTGATTACCCCCTTGACCACCATATTTTCCAGCTACCGTAACTCCGAAAAGACCCATTTGACCCATTTCTTCAATAATATTTTCTGGAATGAGCTGATGATTACGTTCCCAATCTAAATAATTAGGTTCTATTCTTTCATCAACAAAATCACATAATGCCCTGTAAAAAGTCATCGAATCGGAAGATACTAATCTTTCCAAATAATGATCAACGCGCCTTACCATAAAACTCTTACAAAGATATCCGTTAAAGTGGTTATCGTGAGCGCCCGATAGCTCCACGTGGAGGTTCTGGCTCATAATCTGCTTGTAACTCTGGTGGCCATTCTCTAGGCTCATCATCTACACCTTGAAGAATAATATAGCCAATAATCATTACAACAAACAAGAAACCCATCGCGGCAGGTCTTCCAAAACCAAAAGTTCCAACTATTATTCCCCACGATAATGGACCTATTATTGTAGCAAAACGTCCAACCATACTGTAAAGGCCATAGAACTGGCCAATGTACCTTGGTGGTGTAAGGACTAGCATGTAAGGTCTGTCGGCACACCATGTCCCCCCAAGAGCCACACCTGCTAAAAATGGTGCAATCCATATCATCCATTGAGGTAAACCTAACCATACTGTAGAAATTAAGAGTGTAAAAGTAGCAAACCAAACCCAAAGAACGGCATTCAATGTAGTCTTTGGACCTATGATATCTACCAAGTATCCCCAAAGGAATCCACTAAGAATTGAGCTCAAGATTCCTATTGTCATATATCCAGTAATATCTGCAGTACTCATACCAAATTCTTCACTTACATAAATCGCTGCAAAAGCTGTTGCTGTATTTGCTGCGTCTGTGTAGAAAACTCTACCAACTAAGAATCTAGAAAGCCCTGGAAATTGATCTAACATTCCCAATGTTTGTTTTAATTGCTGAAATGTGCCTGCAACTGCGGTTTTAAGCGAACCCTCTTTGAATAAAGGTGTTGTAGGGGCTTGAAAGTAAAATAAAAAACAAATCATGGCACAAAAAACTAACAAATAACTAATTAAACCTTCCATAATCCAAGAATTAAGAAGCAAAACTAGAGACATAATAATCATCATACCTGGCCAAAAACTGTCTTCTTTGGTTTCTTTAACAAATATAAAACAAGGTATAGCAAAAATGAAAAAAAGTAAAGCTGTTGCTTGGAAAATTGTAGTAAAAGGAAAACCAAAAATTTCAATCAGTAAATAACCTGCTGCAACACCTACTGCTGAACCAATATAACCAATACCAATACCAATTCCTCCAACTCTCCCTCTATTGCCTGGTGTAGAAATAGTTGCTAAAGTGGAATCGTAAAAAATTAAACCTGCCTGATAAAAATAATTCGCAAGGATAAAAAAACCTAGAGACACTAGTAAGGTCGTTCGACTATCCCATTCAACATGCTTATATCCCAGCAAAGCAGTAAAAGCAACACAAAGAAGAGTTGTATAAAATAAAAATGGCATACGACGCCGAGCTTGATCAGATAATGCACCAATGATTGGTGCAGTCAAAAATACTAAAGCCATTGACAAAGCATTAGCAAATGCATAATCTGAATCAGTACCTCCAATTTCATCGCTTATAACCCATAAACTAAAGTAAAATGAAACTATTAGAATAGAAAAAATAGTGTTTCCTAAGTCATAGAAAGCCCAAGAGACTATACTAAAAATAGACGCCTTAGTTGTTATAGGTTCTTTAGGTTTTCTAGCTTCTTCTCTAAATTCTCTTACTTTTTCCCTAAACTCTTTTGTTTTGGCACGGATACGTTTGGCTGGACCCATTCAATTACTCGTCACTAGTTACTTCTGAATTAAGAGAAGCTTGAATCTCCCTTAAACGTTTATCTTCTGCTCGAGCATCTGCATGGCCAGCTTCTACATCGACCATGTACAAAAGAACTAAGCCAATAAGTAATAATACGGCTATACTAAAAATACCAACACGACTGTCATACATAACCACCATAAGGAAGTAGAGTGTGGGTCCAATAAATGCTGCAACTTTACCAAAGAATCCAAAGAAACCAAAGAATTCGGTACTACGCGTTTCTGGTATAATTTGTCCAAAAATACTACGTGATAAACCCTGTGAACCACCAAGTAGTGTTCCCATCATGGCTCCTAAAAGTAAAAACTGTAAAAATACAGTCATGCCTAATGGTGCCCAAATATTATCTCGAACCCATACAGGTATAAAATCAATAGAACCATCTCCAAGGTTCGTAGGATGATTTACACCTACATTATTTTCTCCATCTAAAGGGCCACCTAATACACTAGCACTAAAGCGAGTATCATCTATTGAAACCAAAAAGGCCTCAATATCTGAATTATCAATATCTGTCAAATTATTTGTAAAATTTACCCACTCTCCATCTACTGTATCTCCATAATTCCAGGATTGTGTCTTAGTCTTAGTACTATATTCTAATGGAAGTACATTTTTCCACTCATCTGCCCAAGCCTGTTCATCAAACTCTCCATCCCCATAATCCAGTTTCTGTGCAATCTCGGGAGTATAATAATCAACATGAACCTCGTAAAATCCGACAGGCTGTTCCCCCTCGTTTTCAGAAGCAAATTCATTCCACTCGTAGAGAATAAAATATTCCTCATGTTCTTCTAATTCAAGAGGAACAAAAGCAAGTGCAGCAAAGCAAAGAATCACCCAACCAATTATAGAAACTGTAAGTGCTTTCTTAGTTCCAATTTTATCTGCAAATTTTGTAAAAGCTACTGCAGAAGGTGCTGCAATAAATTGTATTACTAAAATTGTGATTATCAATTCAGTAGTTGTAACACCAAGGACTGTTGTACCAAAGACGCCACCTAAAGCCGTAACTGTATTTATACCATCTATGAAAAAGAAATAAGCTAACATATACAAAAATAAATTTGGGAATTTTTTGATATCTCTTAACGTCTGTGTCACTTCACTTACTGCAAATTTTGCAGCCTTTCTAAACTTCATTGATTCCAATTCATTTTCTATAGGGGGTTCTGGAACCCCACATAAAAGTCAAGAGAGCAAAACCATACCACCATATTCCCGCTGTTGCCATACAGAATGGTATTACTGAGGCTCCAAGTGTCAAAAATAGACCCATATGAATCAAAAGAAGAATGCCACCTCCCAAGTATCCATAAGCAAATGCTCGGTTTGAAATATCATCCATTTCATTTTCTTTACCCAAATGAGGTAAAAGAGAATTATAGAAAACACCAGCACCATTAAGACCAATATTAGCCAAAAGAAACATTACCATTAACCAAATCCAAGAAGCATTACCAAAAAATGGTGCAAAAGCTAAAAGGAAAGTTGCCCCAGCACCAACATAAGTCATAATCTTCAACCATTTAATTTTTATCAAACGCCTGTCTGCTATAACTCCAAAAGGAGGACTAACTATTGCAACAATCAATGTAGCAATAGCTACGGTTAGAGACCACACAGCATCCCCAGTCATTGTTATAGATCCAATAGTTGCAGTTAGACCATTAGCCTCAAGAAACAGATATGCGTACCAAGCCGGAAGTAATGCAACTGTAACACTAGTCTCAAAAGCAGATTTACCCCAATCATAGAAACCATATCCACTGATTGCCTTTTCTTTATCCTCGGGAAGATCTTTTAATTTTGAACCTAAACTGAATAATCTAGTGATTGGGTCCATGTTACTGAATAAAGGTGCCCTGTTAAAAATAGATAACCTCTACGTTTTTTAAAAAAACAGGGAAAAAATATCTACATTTTATTCCATTCCAAGGCTTTGTCCAAAAAATTCTTGAAAATTTCAGAACCGTGCTCAGTATGTTCTACCTCAGGGTGATACTGTACACCTGCAAACGGTAGCGATTCATGCTGAATGACCTGAACTGGACAAGCATCCGAAGAAGCCATCAATCTAAAGTTTGAAGGCATCTCATGAATTTCATCATTATGTGACTCCCAAACATTGAAATCTTTTGGAAACCCCGATAAAATCCAACCCTCTTCAATCAATGTAACTAATGAAGAACCAAACTCAGGGATTTGAGCCGGACCTGCTTTACCTCCAAAATGCGTTGCCAAATATTGATGGCCAACACATATTCCCAAAATAGGCCACTTTTCCGAATCAATATATTCTGATGTTAAACCTAAGGCCTCTGATTCTGTCTCAATACGGGGTGCACCTCCAGATAATACTAATGCTTTGAATCGCTCTAATTCCTCAATGGGTGTAACATTAGAAACAATCTCAGATCTACAACCTAAATAATTCAAAACACGATACTCTCTATGAGTCCATTGACCTCCATTATCAACAACTGCGATTGGGAAGTTCTCGTAAGTCATTACATTCTCATAAAGGTGACTCTAAAAAGTAATACTATGATGGAATGTTAGCCTTAAGCCTGCTTAATCTATCTTCACGCTCTAATGTGAATTTATCTATTGCTTCTAAGACCCAACGAGGACTCAAGTGAGCTTCATCAATAATTTCATCAACACTGCCACCAGTTCTCCAATTATTATCCCAATCAGGAGAAACGGAATATTCAGATACTAAACGATTAGAAATCCAATTGTGCATAACTCTTAAACCTGTATTAGTAACGATCATTGAATCAGACCATTCTGTCTCCGAGATTATTGAATCTCTGTATTTCTTTGACTGCATTTGGAACAATTCCCATGAGATTGCTGATACAATTTTTACATTATGCTTTTGACCTAACTCTTCTAATATTGAAACAATTGTATTAGTTGAGCTAGTGCCCCTTACAATGACCACACCTTTCTTTAGGTCTAGAATCATAATCTCTAATCAAATAAGCTCCTTTTGAGGCATCCAAATGGCTTGCAATACCCAATTTCTCTCTATCTGGAACTTCAATTGGAGGTCTTGTCAAGTGCAAAGCTACAATCGGAACGTCTGTAGAGAAAGCAGCCGCAAGAGATGGTGCAACATCATTGTGCTCCCAAGGGTGTAAATTAATTATGTGGCCATTTGGAAATAATTGAGTAACGCCTGGTGCAAATATACCAAAATGAGTGCGACTATCCTCTGCGGTTTCAGGACCTGAATGTCCTGCAATCCACAACAATTTTCCTACTTTAATTTGTGAGTCTTGCGCAACCTGACTAAACAATCGAATTGCACCATATTTTAGATAACTAAATGACCCATATGTACTGAATGAACCAATAAAGCCATTATATTGCTCTAATGTATCATTGTTGAAATTTACGGTTGATAAACCTGCCATCATACCTGCATTCGCAAATTCAGTTATACCTTGTGGCATCAATGGTGAGTTTGGATTTGTAATCTTATCATACATGCCTAAATCCTCCCATATCTCCCCAACCTTTTGCAAAGCCCGAAATATTTGTTGAGCCTGCAAGGTCTGCAGACATTGCAACAAACAAAGGCCCTCCCACATTTTTTACGACTACGTGAATTAATCCAAGAAGCTATCTTAGAAAAGCCCAACACGATTTGGTATCTTAGTTCCAGGTTCGGCAAATACTTCATCAGGATAATTTTCAAAATCAAATATTTCCTTATCATTTAAAGGATTAGACTCATTTACCTTACATTCATCTATATCCATGGGCACTGAATCTCCTAATTCAACTAATCTATCTGCTAAATAATCAATTAATTCTTGGTTATTACGCATAACAGCAATTACTGTATTGAAATAATTTTTTGCCTGTATAACTTGCTCTTCACGTGTCTCTGCCGCAACTTCGCCTGAATTACTAAATGAAATATCATACTTTTCTTCGAAGTCTGATTTCGTTTTCCAAAATAATTCTGAATTACGCTTGTGAGGAACTCCGTGTGATTTTTCATCGAAAACATGATAGCCGCGTCCTTTACGAGATTTAGCATAAATCATCTTTGGAATATTATCTTGAGCATTGCCAACTACTAAATCATAATATGCTTCAGTAAAGGATGACCAATCTTCATTATCTTCAGTTCCCTCAACATGCCAACCCACTAGTTTCAAACAATTCTTTAGGAGTTGATTTTACAATAGAACTAAATGGACGACTATCTATACCAAAATCATTCCAATCTACGTAATAGATAATATTTCCAAGACCAAGACCCCACGAAGAATTCAATGTTTCATGAGTAACGCCAGTGCTCAGACCACCTTCACCTTCAAAAGCAAATACTTTGACCTCATCAGTTCCAGCCAATTTATGAGCTAAGGCCTCTCCTGCTGCGGCAGGTGAACCATGTCCACTAGGGCCTGTATTAAATTTGAAAAATAATGTTTTACCTTCCATTTCAGCATGTCCAGGTAAACCTTTATTCTTACGTAATGTTAGTAAATCTTCCCAGACCAGCTGGAATTCATCTGCATTTCGAACTTGATATTTAGGATCTTTAGTTTGCTCAAATTTCACCCTAAGTGCTTCATTTAAGACAGCTAAGGTTGCATAGACCATAGGATTGTCATGACCTGCTACCAAAACAAATCTATCTGCAAACCTCTTAGTTGGGTCTCTCAGATCCCAACGCATGGCGCCTGAAAGAAGTGTGATAAGCATTCCATGAACTTTAGAACGTGATCCTCCAGGATGTCCACTTTGACTCAAATTCAAAGTTATATCGATACATTGATCGATTAAATCCTTAGTTATTTCCCAAAATTTATAATCTTTTTCCAATACGCTTGGCTTGTCCATGATTATTCATCAAGTGATATATGTGTTTTGTGGAAGCTTCGGTTAACGATTAGTCTTCTACTTGTCTAGCTAGATAACCTCTAGAAAATAGCGTTTGGACTATAGCCCAAATCATAAAGAACACAAGAATGGAAAGTGCTTGACCATATATCGTATTATATTCTATAGAATTACTGAAACTATAGGGTAATAAGTTACCTAAGAATGAATGGAACAAGAAAGCAAGTGAAGTCAATATCATTGTCAAAGCTAAAGTTACAACTAATGTTACCAAAAACCATTGGAGAACCGTTTCAAACTCTCTGGAGTAGTGCATGACTCTAGCTAAACGACTGTATCTTACATGCCCATAACTTAATTCTAAGTAAAGCATATATGAAAAAACAAAAGCAAGTATTGGATATATTTGATCATTAGTATTTCCACCAAGTCCCAAAGGCATGACTATAATCAAAAATGCTGAGGCTACTTGATTACTAATTCTATCTAACCAAATACCTGTAATTCCCAACGATACTGGAAGGCCTATCCAGAACCAAACAAATAATTGCTGAGTTATATTATATGGAAAATAATCATAACTCATTAGAGAGGCTGTGAATACTAAAATAACTAGCAAAAAAGTTGAAAGTAAAAAATATTCATAAACTTTTCTATTGATATCTAAGAATACATTAAGCGTACCAACAAACAAACCCAAAAGCAAGCCTGCGACAATTGAATTGTTTAAAGTATCTATGACCTCTTTTTGATATATATTTTCAGTAATCGAATTTGTTGCTTGAAACAATAATGAATTGTCAATAGGGTTAATCAAATAAGCAAAACCTAAACTGCAAATTAAGGAAAATGTAGCTAAAGTTTGCATCAAAGACAGACTGTTGTTAGTGTTCATTACCTAATCACCTCTACCAAAGATGTAGACAATACATCCTCTGGATTCCATCTCATAGCTCTAGCTCCAAGAGACCTAGCCTCAGTAATTTTGTTGTCAAGCGAGGACGAAGCTGTAAAGTAAACTGTTGGAGAAATTATACGTGAATCTCTGTCGAAGTCCAAAGTGTCAGGAGCAATCAGAGTCAATTTGAAACCCCGTGCAGTAATCTCTCGCAAGGCACTAGCACTTGTCCTGTCATTCTCGAGAGTAGAGATAACCATTACAGGAGATCTAGGTGTGAAATTACGTAGATCACCTAGAATTGTGTGAAGTCCTAATGAACCTGAAGCTTTAATTTCAGCAAGATTGGTCAATAAACTGTACAAGTGCCTCTCGCCAGAATCTGGAGGGATAACATTTACTGTTTCACCATAAGTAATCAGACCAACACGATTACGAGAGCCTAAAAAGAAATTAATCAAAGAAGCTGCAGCACGACAAGAATAGTTTAGTGGATTGTGAAGAACTGTGCCAGTCCCAGATATCTCACGAGCATCTAGAACAATCATAATGTCAGATATATCTTCTCTTTCAAACTGGTTGACCATCAGTTTACGAGTCCTTCCGAAGACACGCCAATTTATATTCTTAAAATCGTCGCCTGGAAAATACTCACGTATACCATAAAACTCTCCGCTTGTTCCAATTCTGCGAATTGGCATCGCCCCTTGATACATCTTTGGAAAGTCTGTAGACAAATCAACACCATCTATTTGTTCCATTTGAGGTAAAACGACCAAACTGGATTTTGATTCAATGTCAGATTCGTAGTAAAATAAGAATGAAGGATTGTATATTCGTAATCTAGGATTGCCAAGTCGAAATTGTCCCCGAAGCCTGCAATTCAGTAAATATTTGGTGATAACCAATTCATCTTTTTGAAGCTTGACTATAGAATGATTTAGACCATTCTTTACCTCAACTTCTGAAGGTAGATTATCATATATTTCTAAGAAACCAATTGATCGACCTTTGTTCTGTATAATCAAATCAACACTAACTTCACTATTTTCAAATATTTGATCGCTGTCAAAACCACGTGTTATTTTAACATCGATAGGTCTCGTATTAACTAGACTATGAACTGCTACGAAACCAAGTATAGTTGCTCCCAAAAGAAATAATTGTAAATTATTAATGAAAGGTGAAAATAATACAAGAATAGTTCCAAGGCCTACGTAGACAACAGCCTTACGTGTCCACATATTTTACTTTATTCCACAGTTACTGCTGGAACTTCAACAGTCATCAGTAATTCAGATATTATTTCGTCAACCTGAACACCACGTATTCGAGCTTCTGGTTTCAAAATTACACGATGACCAAGAACTGGAATAGCTGCCCTTTTAACATCATCTGGAACAACATAATCTCTTCCAGACAATGCGGCTAGAGCTCTGGATAATTTGAAAAGACCCAAACTGCCTCTTGGACTTGAACCGACTGCAACTCTAGGATCTCTGCGAGTTGCTTGGACTAAAGCTACAATATATTTCAGAACCTCTTTCTTAACATAAACTTCCTCTATCGAATCATGCATCTCAACAACCGTCTTAGGTGTTGCTCTAGCTTTTACTACGAAAGAATCTTTTTTACGTTCTGAGCGACCTTCCAAAATTCCAGTTTCGACATCTTCATCAGGATACCCTACACTCAATTTTATCAAAAATCTATCCATTTGAGCCTCTGGAAGCGGATATGTTCCTTCATACTCAATTGGATTCTGAGTTGCAAGAACTATAAATGGTTCTGCAAGTTTATGAGTTGTACCTTCAATTGTTATCTGTTTCTCTTGCATAGCTTCTAGCAAAGCTGCCTGAGTTTTTGGAGGTGCACGGTTAATTTCATCAGCTAGTAAAATATTACAAAAAATAGGTCCTTTCCTGAACTTAAATTTATTTTTTTCAGGATCATAAAAATATGAACCAGTAATATCTGCTGGAAGTAAATCTGGAGTAAACTGTATTCTCTTGAATTCACAACCAAGTGAATCTGCTAGTGTGTTAGACATCAACGTTTTAGCCAGCCCTGGAAAATCTTCAAATAAAATATTACCATTGGCTAAAACACCAGCCATAACCATCTCGATAGTTTTCTCTTTACCTAAAACAACATTAGAAACCTCATCACTAATTACCTTCGCAGCCTTATTAGTTTTACTTACAGAGGAGGAAGGCTTCTGTGAAACGGCATCTGCTTCAACAACGACGTCACTCAATTTTACCACGTACTCAATTTTTTCGATATGCTTCTAAGGTCATTCGGGGTTATCTTATTCGGACTTCCAAGAAGTATCTTAAATTCTTCATCTAAGGCCACATTATAATGATTAAGTAAATCTGGAAGAAGTGCTAAGCGATCTTTTCTCGACTTATCATCAAATTCATAAAATTGATATTTTAGACGAAGTCTCTCCAAAAAAACTTCTTGTAATGCCTTAATTCCCTTATCTAAATTATGGCCATACGATCTGAAAGGTCTGGGTTTACTAATATCAAATATGTGAAACCACCTCTTAGGTTCTGGTTGCCTCAATGATAGAGACATCGTCAATATTATGACTGCAACTAAAACATTCAACCTAATAATTTGTAAAACTAATGTATCTCCTGCAAGAAGAAAATAAAACCCTAAAGCTGCCTGAAACAAGCTAGCTCCAAAGGATTCTTGAGTATGTCTTGATTCATCAAACAATATCGTACCTTCAGTACCAATCATAGATTCAATCAAAGCCATCACTAACTCTGAATTTCTATACTCGTCCCACATCAGATTTATTGGGAGACTTGAATCTCCAATAAATACTGCAGATCCGAGTGATACGCCTTTAGAACGTAAACTACATTCGACACCTAATGCAAAACCAGATGGAGGTGCCGTCTCGTCATCAGGTGTTATAATCTCATTATCATCTAAATCAATCCAAGAATTTGAAGAGGTTGTCATAAAAACATTCTTTGTCCATTCAAAATTAGGATCCCATAGGTTCAGATATTGTGCACCTAGATCCTTTATTGCTACAGGATCATTGAACAAAACATTGTAATATTGATCATTAACACGACCTGTACTTTCAATGAAAGAAACATTATCCTTGTAATTACGATCCCAAAGTTTGTGTTTAACAAATTCTATTGCAAATAACTCTGCAATCGTATTTGAATAATCAAAATCTCCAAAAACTAATAGATTTCCCCCAGCCTCCATATATCTAACAATAATCTCTAGCTCAAGTTTTGTGTAAGGTGATTCAGAACCTACAATTACAAAGACTGTTGATGAAGGTTTATCTAATTCCTCTAGAACTGCAGGATTAGATAATACTGCACTGACATTGTAGGATTTACTATCTGCATTTTCTAAGGAATTACGGAATTCTGAAACATCATTCCAATCATCGTCGTAAGCTGAAAGCTGAGGATCTCGTTCTACAAGTATCTGTAATAGAGGAAAAAGAACAAGAGTACTAACTGTAATTGTAACAAATAGAATAATAACTCCTGAGCGGCTAGAAATTTCCATTTTACCTCTCAGAATCGTTATTGTTAAAATCTAAACTTTCCATTACTGTACGAAGTGCTGAAACTGCATCAAGCCTATGATCGTCATCTAGAGCCTTCTTAGTGTAGTCTGCCTCTTCATAGAGGCCAGTTAACCTAGCAACTGATGTATGGTCTAAAGATAGGGCTTCTTGCAAAGCGTGCTGGAATTCTCTGACAGTTTCGAAATGACGTCTAAGATAACCATGACCTTGAAGCACTTTACACATCTCTTTGTAAGAGAATACAATAGAATCTCTGTAATCCATATTTGCTTCAAGAGCTAAGGCTGTAGATTCTAATATTCTTTGAATTTCACGAAGATGTCTCTCACGATACCACTTCCATCCAAGCATAACTCCTGCTGAGGACACAAGTGCAGCCCCAACTAGCACCCATAAAGCATAACTTGATTCTTGAACTGGAGCTCTGTATATTATCGTGGATTCAACTTCACTTGCTACATAATAATTATCACCAGTATAAACTACCTTAACGTTGATTGGACTTGTAGAATTGCCTGAATATATTGAATTGAAACTAGCAGTTCCGTTGGAATCTGTGATTACCATCATAGTCATTCCTGTAGGCTCTAAAGATACAAGAAGTGAAGCACCAGCTACTGGATCACCATCAACAGTTCTCAATACTATATTACCTGAATAATCTTGATTGTATTCTAGTGAACTAGGAACATCAAGTATAATCAACGTTTCTCCTCTCACAAATACTTGAGACATTGTTGAATTACCAATATACATGTCATTACTTTCAAACGTAGCTGTAAGGTTATGATATCCTAATTCAGTTCCAGATGGAATAAGCATATCCACACTAAATTTACCGCTAGCATCGGTTGTTCCATCTACTGGGAAGCCTTCATCAAGAACTACACGAACATCTATCCCTTCTATTGGTCTATCTGCTTTATCATAAACATAACCTGTAATCGTAATTGTGGTGTTAGTCAAGCCTTCAAAATCTTCCATGGTGATTCGAGTGTTGTGATATACTTGTAATTGCCAAGTGGATGAGGAAGGCAGGTAGAAATCTTCTGCGATATATTGAACTGTTATAGCATTAGAACCGGCTTCTGCATCATAAGGAACTTGATATTCATGGAAAAACTTGCCCTCTGGTGTTGTAACTAAAGTGTCAACGTATTGTCCATGGAAATAGAAGTTAAGATTTGTATCCAAAGGATTACCCATATCATCAACTATGTTACCACTAAAGTTGAAAGATTCACCAACTAAAACATCTGACTCTGATTCAATGACGATTAACGTTGCTGCCACGACAGTAATAACCTGAAGATTACCACTAGGCAAATAATATTCAAGGCCATCATATGTCCAAGTTGCATCATAAACTCCCAACTTTGTAGAAGATGCTACAGTTATGTTTCTCTGCACAAGACCATCTGAATCAGTCGTTAATTGGTATTGCTTTCCTAAGAAAGTTAAATTAATAAATTGAGCAGAAAGAGGAATTCCGAGATCATCAACTAAATGTGATTCTAAAATAAATTCTTCAGTACGCAATACCTCTAAAGGTTCATTCAAGAACATAGTTTTTGCTAATATATCTGAATCTACTTCATTACTAGAACCTACATACAGGTATGAACCATTGAATATAATTTGAACATTATGCAATCCTAGATTAGTTTCGCTGTCAATGAAAAGATTATAGTTGTAATTACCTAAATCATCAGTTAGAACATTTCCGATTAAGTTTCCATCAAAATAAATTTGTACTTCTTGACCTGAAACACCTACGCCAACTATATCACGTAAAGTTCCTGACACAACGGATGATTCATTTCTAAATCCACCTAACCATGTTACAGATAACTCTGTTTCTCTCATGACTAAAATCTGGCCAGAATCTGAAGAACCTCTAAGATAATTCTCATCCTCCACCATGGCAGTCAAAGTATGATTACCTGCAATTGTATCATATGGTAGGACAAATTCACCACTGAAGTCACCATTGAAAGATGTTACTGTAGTTCTAGTTATTCCATTCCATAATATTTTCACATCTCTATCTAAAGGAATCTCTAAATCGTTCTGTATAAAACCTTCAAACGACACATTCTGACCTGAAATAACCACATCTGAGAAATTTGTGAGTTCTAAGTCGGTATGGCCCCAAATCGTGTAATTAGCAATGTAAGTTGAGGAGAGATAGTAGCCTATGCCCCCAAATGAAAGTCTGACTGGAATGACTCCGACAGGGTGATCTGCTTCAGAGCAAGATTCCCCATCTGGACAGACAAAACTAAAGGTACCATTAGAATCTCCGGTCACTTTTTCAATGTAAGAACCGTCCCAGAACACATTAACTTCAATTTCTTCAACAGGTTGCCCTCTATCATCATTTATAGTTCCATTAAACCAAATTTCTTCTCCTCTAATAATCTCTTGATCTGGTAAGAAAATTATTGTTTCAGATACTACTGTAAATTGAACTGAGGTTGAAGCATTATCGTAGTATGGCATTGTAGTATTATCGAATATCGCTTCGATAGAAACTTTACCTAATACATGTGCATTAGGAACCAGATAACTTTTACTAAATGAACCACCAAATTCAGTCGTAGATAAACCATCTAGGTCATTATCGCCCCAAACGAAGGATATGTCTATTCCCTGAATACCTAGCGAAAGTTCATCGCGAGCAAAACCTGAGATTAGGACTTCAGAATCTCTCAGAACTTGTTCTTCCTCAACTGTAATTGTTACTTTACGATGTAAATATACAAAGACTGAGGAACTATCTAATAAATTAAAATCCTGTTCTGAATATGTAAGTGAAATTGTGTGCTCACCAACATTAAGGTATGAAGAATCGGGAGTATATACGAAATTGAATTCGCCATCTGTAACAAAAGATTGAAGGAAAATATCGTCAAAATAGAAGTCTATTATACCTGAAAATAATGTGCCATTATCCATTGAAAGATTACCTGTTATTGTCATATTCTCTCCAGGATAAAAGTGAACATCATCGATTTGTATGTTAACGACTGATTGCTGAAATACTGCTGATGTTTGATTAGTTACAGTTCCCAAGTGTAAATCATTACCTGCAAATTCAGCTGACCAATTTACATTGCCAAGCTCATGTTCTATTGGAATTAAATAATCAAAAGAAAAGTCACCATCTACCTCAGTGAGAACTGTGGCTACAATTTCATCATTCCACTTTAAAACTACATCCGAATCTGCGAGAGGTTGACCTAAATGATCTTGTAATTCTCCCTCTAAAGTGACATTATTCCCACGAGTTATCTTGATTGAATCTGAATCTAGCAATATTTCACTTGAACCAATTATTCTAAAATCTAAATTGACTTTTTCATCAGGCAATGACGCATTGCTACTCTCAAAAGAAACGATTACGGTGTAATCTCCTGCTGCTAGATCTGATGGCGTGAGTAAATCAAAAGACCAGTTTGTTTCAACTGCATTCTGTCTGAAGATTTCTTGACCGTTCAGATTAATTGTTAAGTTACCTTGGGCAAGAGCTATTTCTGAAATAGAACCATTTACTGTAAAAGTTTGGTCAAGATACTGCTCAGAAGGTGCTAGTTGTGCAGTTAGGTTTACTGAAGACTCCAAAATAATCAAATCTGTTGATTCACTATAGAAATACACATAATTGTCAGGTGTATTGTCACCTTGTTCACCATGTGCTGTATAAATGTGATAATCTGTATCTGCTGTAGGTTGACCATCTTCAGGGACTGTCCAGGTAAATACAAAGTTTCCGAACTCATCAGTAACAGGTTCACCCTCTAAATCTCCTATGTTACATAGTATTGGAGTCCACCCCGCATTACAGTTGTAATTTCCATTGTATGTATCTTCCCAAAGCCAAATGCTAATAGTTGCTCCTTCAACCGGAACTCCTCCAACATCAAGTAAAGTGCCAGAAACAACTAGCTCTTGGCCTTTTCCAACAGATTCAGGATTATCTAAAGTAAATGATGAGTCAGAATAAACATCTATTATTTCAGGTCCTGCGACTCCCAAAAATCCTTGCTCATATGAGGCTGCATAAATCTCATTTGGACCTGGGATTGCACCTAGAAACTCAGTAACATTAACATCAAAAATACCTGAAGCATTAGTCAAACCATCCCCGAGCTCAAAAATTGGTTCTTGATGATCTTCGTCCCACATCCCGAACCCTACAGGGAAATCTGCTAATCTAGTATTATTTTGATCTTCCACATAACCCTGAATTCGGATTGTAGCTCCCTTATCAACTCGATTGTCAGGAGAGGTTGAGGTGATTACAATCGTTACTGGTTCTCCCTCCATATCCTCAATATCATCAGGTTCCATGTCATCAAAATCAAAGGTATCGCCTTCATCTTCTTCTTCGTCTGGTCTATCTAATGTATTACTTCCACCAGTTCCTCCTAAGTTTATTCTCTTCCAATGACTTGAAGAAACAGTTTCATTATCTTCAGGAACGTAAACTTCAACGAATGCATGAGCTTCATTGGAAATATACCTAGTTGGTGCTCCAAGTGCGAGAGCTGTAACAAAGAAACCAAAAGATCTGTGCCTGCAGGCCCCAATACCGTTGATACAAATTGACTGGTAAATATCCCACGGCGGTTCTGCATCAGGGACATCTCCATCCCCTTCTATGAAAGCTGAGAAATACCAAGTTAAATTACCTATAATTTTAGCTAAATTAGTTTCAGGTGTGCCGTTTTCTGGCCATAGCCAATATAGTGGCTCATTAGCTATAGTTCCATTATCATGCCTGTATTGTAGAAATTCTCTAACATTGTCTTTAACCTCATTTTCTGCATTTAGCGGTCTTACCAATTCTTGAGGTATATCATCTAATGTAAGATCTTCTGAGATTGGTCTATTGAAATAAGAACCATTAGTTCCCATTCTATACCTTAAATCAATAATCGTATCTTCATTTCCTTTAATGTAATAATTATCTGCATCATCTTTGAAGAAATCAACTTCAACGCCAGAAGCATTAGGATTATAATCAATAACATCTGCATCTGGAGATACCGATGGAATCATAGTATATTCAGTTGTGCTGAGCGTTATGCCCATCCAAATCCAACCTTCAAAAATGTTGGAGTAATCTTCAGAATTTGTTGGTTGTATTTCATATTTTGTAGAATTATAATTATACATTCTGTATGGATTAGAGTCATCATCATCGTAATCCAAAGCATCTAAAGAAGTCCACCTTTTCAAAGAACCTAAAACAGGTTCAAATATCTCATAAATCGTCACATTACCATCTGTCGCACCAGTGTCTGGATTTGTGCCGTCTGGGTCTCCTGGATCTACTGGAGGTGGATCCTCTCCGTCAGGATCTCCATCATCATCGCTATCTGCATCACAAGGGTCTGTCCCATCAGTATATTCACGTAAATTGTCTGAACCATCACTATCTGGATCATCAAATTTATCACTTGAATCTGTAGGGTCTAGACCACAACCTGTCTCAGTTCTATCTGAGTAAAAATCTTCCCAGCCATCTGGCATACCATCTTGATCAGTGTCGCTGTCAAATGGATCAGTATCCCAATAAAATTCTAGATTATTGATTAATGAATCACCATCATTGTCTAAGGAGTCATCAGTTGCATTCCGTGGATTAAATCCGTAATAAACTTCCCAACCATCCCAAGCAAGACCATCATCTGTATCTTTGTCATTAGGGTTCGTATTGTTGTAATATTCTTCTAAATTTGTATATTTTTCTTCGTCTGATAATACGCCATCTCGGTTTGCATCATATCCGTCTGAGTCGTTATCTTCATCAGGATCAATATTAGCTGAAACAGGGAAAGAAGCAAAAGGTGAAAATAGTAAGATAAAAACTGCAAATACTGCAAGAAATTTTTCCTTACTCACGTAGACACCCACGCGTAGGACGCTGTCTTCGCATAAATAAAAGTATGCTGAATACGTTAAACGTCAATTGTCAGCCTCAAAACCATCTGTCATTCCATCACCATCTGTGTCTTCATCCCAAGGATTGGTATTTGCTTCCTCTTCCCTCCAATTAGGGAAATTATGCCACACACCTTCCCAATCTTCCCAACCATCATCGTCATAATCTAAGAACCCATCAGCTCCATCAAGCGGATCTAAAGTCTGATTGGCTAACTTCGATTCGTGCTCATTCCAATATATTTCCCAGCCATCTGTGCAATTATCTGAATCTGTGTCTGCTTTAGTTGGATTTGTGCCTCTCAAGAATTCCTCATAATTTGTAAATTTCTCTGATGGTGACAACTCCCCGTCGCCATCAGCATCATATCCATCATTATCATTGTCAAATACTGCATCTAGTGGAGAATTTGCATCTAAGCCATAATAGCCTTCCCAACCATCTGGCATGCCATCACCATCTGTATCATTATTCCGAGGATCTGTACCATTCAAATATTCTTCATAATTTGTAAATTTTTCCCACTCTTCTATAGTTCCATTCTGGTTAAAATCCCAACCATCATCATCTAGGTCCTGTTCACCGTCAGCTGGATTAAATGGATCTAAATCAAACAGGAATTCCCAGCCATCTGGCATACCATCACCATCTGAATCGGGATTAGAAGGGTCTGTGACATAGCCATCACTTCCAACAAAACATTCCTCCCAGTCTTCTATCATGTCTCCATCAGTATCTTTGAGTGTCGGATTAGAGCCAGTTATATTGTCTGAACTGAAGACATTATCATCAAAGCCGTCAACTAAGCTATTATTGTATTCATGTAAATTAATCAAGGAATCGTTGTCTGAGTCTATCTGCGCATCACTTGAATTTAATGGTTGTAAATTCCAATGTATCTCCCAACCATCTGGCATACCATCCCCATCAGTGTCACCATTTGTCGGATCTGTTCCATTCAAATATTCATGGAGATTGAAGAATTTCTCTAGATCTGTTATATTACCATTCCAATCAGCATCAAAACCATCGTTGTCAAGATCTTGAAGAGCATCTGTGGGATCTTTTGGATTAAGACCATATTTTGCTTCCCATCCATCTGGCATTCCATCGCCGTCTGTGTCATTACAAGTTGGATCTGTCAGATAATTGAACAACTCTTCACCATCTAACAAGCCGTCATCGTCAGTATCATTATCTCTAGGAGATGAAGAAGTTACATTATCTATTTCAAGGTAAGGACCTGCAGCAGTATTGTTGTATTCTAAACTGTTAATGACGCCATCTTGATCGGGATCTGCTCCTGCATCTAACGGATTAAGTGGATCTAAATCATGTATCCATTCCCAGCCATCCCACATACCGTCTAAATCTGTGTCAACATGACGTGGATCTGTATCTGCCTGAAACTCATAAACATTAATATGTTCTTCAATTTTCTCTATTGTTCCATTATAATTAGAATCAAAGCCATCATTGTCAAAATCAATAGTTCCATCAAAATCATACAAGGGATTGAATCCGTAGTAAAGCTCCCAACCATCTGATGTACCATCATCATCAGTATCATTATCATTTGGTGAAGTATTATTCAAAAATTCTTCAATATTAGTATAGGGTTCAGCCAATAAAACAAATCCATCTCGATTTGCATCATATCCATCATTATCACTATCCAAATCTGCATCAGAAGGGTCTGTAGGGGTAAGATTGTGGTATGCCTCCCAACCATCAAACATTGAATCTCCATCTGTATCATTGTTTGTCGGATCAGTGCCATTCAAATATTCTTGTAGATTTGTAAAGTATTCATCAATTGAGATAGCCAAATTGCGATCATAGTCCCAGCCATCATTGTCCAGATCTTGGTTTGCATCCAAAGGAGATATTGGATTGAGGCCATATTGATACTCCCATCCATCTGGCATTCCATCTCCGTCAGTATCATTGCTAGTTGGATCTGTGAATGAGAAATACAATTCATCATTATCTGTTATGCCATCTCCATCGGTATCATTTGCATCAGGTCTAGTCGATAATATTCCATCTACATCAACCCAGCCAGTCTCGACTAGACTATTGTTGAATTCATACAAATTTGGTAAAATGTCATCATCTTTATCTCCAAAATTATCTGAAGGTTGTAATGGATTTAAATCAAAATAAACTTCCCATCCATCTGACATAGTATCTTCATCTGTATCTGAAGAATATGGGTTAGTTTGATTGAAAAATTCCATATAATTGAGATACCTTTCTCCAAAAGACATCTCTGAATCATAATTTGCGTCCCACCCATCATTATCTGGATCTAACCATGCATCTGCATTATTTATCGGATTAAAACTACTGTTTGAAGTTAAACCTTTGTGTTTTTCCTTACAATTATTATCACTTAGACAAATTGCCAACCAATCTGACCAAAAAATTTCCCATCCATCTGTCATCCAGTCTGCATCGGTATCATTTACCCAAGGACTAGTGCCTGCTTGATATTCTTCCAAATTAGTAAACATTTCATCGGAATTTATGATATTATTGCCATCTGCATCATATCCATCATTGTCATTATCCTCCTCAGCATCAATATCTGAAATTGGATTTAAATTATAGTAATCCTCCCAACCATCTGGCATACCATCACCATCACTGTCTGAATTGGTTGGATCTGTGCTATTTCCTAATATCAAACGCATCTCAAATTCCATTAAATTAGTAAAATATTCATCTTCTTCAATCAATCCATTACGATTCCTATCATGACCATCCATGTCAAAATCCAGAGCTGCATCAGCTGCATCAAAAGGATCTAAACCATAATCCATTTCCCACCAATCTGGCATTCCATCATTATCACTATCTTGTGTCGGTAAGTTCGAATCTAAAGTAGCCGATTCTGATTCAATATGTTGAGAAGATCTGAAAGAAACTAAGGGGGGGGGGGGGCGAAAATGGAAGGGCTGCAAGTAGCATAATCACTACTGCTAGGACTACGTAACGCCTTCCGCCACCTGCATTGGGGTCCGCCATAGGTAACTAGGTTATCACTGGTCTATAAAGGGTTCATCGGTCAAATATACTGCAAGCTACGAGGCAGTGATGTCAAGCTTTGTGAATCAGACTCTGAAAGGTAAACATCATCCTCTATGCGAATACCGCCTAAATCTGGGATATAGATTCCTGGTTCAATAGTAAAAGTCATACCTTTTTGCAGAACAAAACTACTATCTGGTTTGATGTAAGGTTCCTCATGTATTTCAAGACCTAAACCATGACCTGTTCTATGTGTGAAATACTGACCAAAACCTGCATCTTCAATTATTTTTCTAGCTGCGGAGTCAACATCTCCAGCTTTTACTCCAACTTTTGCTATATTTCTTGCAGATTCATTAGCCGATTTTACTGCATTATATGCCTCAAGCAAATTAGAATTTATGGTGCTACCAAGAGCAAATGTTCTTGTTATATCTGAAAAATAACCCTTGTAATTAGCTCCCCAATCAATGATTATCAGCTCATTTTCCTCAAATTTCTTGTCTCCAGGATAATGATGCGGATTGGCCGCATTAACACCAGAAGCTACAATTGGTGAAAAAGGAAGATCTGACAATGAACCATTACGCAATAATTGTATCACCAATTCTGAGGCAAATTCCTTCTCAGTTACACCTGGTTTTATTTTGTCGAGAATAGACATTATTGACATCTCAGCAATACTTACTGCTTCAGCCATTAATTCCAATTCTGTAGAAGACTTAGGCATCCTAAGTGTAGCGAATATATCAGTAGCGTCATGAATATCAATTGAGATATCTTTTGCATTAATAATATCCAACTCTATATGGCGAATTAAGCGAGATTCAACTCCTAATTTTTTAATCTTCCGATTAAATTTACTAAACGCCGATTCATAGCCTTCTTGATCATTATAAGTTATAAAATCAAAACCCAAATTCGATATCTTTGGACTTTCTAGCTCAGGTAAAATGAAAGTGGAATTACTTTTTTCTATGAAGAGAACAACGGGCCTTTCACTCAAGTGAAACTTGGAGCCAGTTAGATACTCCATATTAGGACCAGGAACAATTGCCAATCCATCAAAAGAATGCTGACCCATAATCTCTCTAATTCTTTCGAGGTTCTTCATAGTGGCCTATAGACCCTCTCTCTTATTATGTGACCCCAATAGCGTAACGTGGATTTGGAAACATATAACAAATTAATTGAAGAATTTAAAGAATATCCAGGTTATGGTGTGCATACTGGCGTCGATAAAGTATCTGAAAAAATAGGGCAACCTTATGATGCTACAAGGGCAATAAGATCTCAATACCTACAACGTAAATCAATTAGAAATCACTACAGAGTTAAAGAAAAAGCTGGTTTACACTACAAAAAATGGAAAGAAGGAAAGACAATCAGTGAACTAGCTCTGGATCTTGATTTTCCTCCCATTTTATTGGCAAATTTTCTAATGCCAAAAATGAGATACTCAAAGAAAAGAAGCAAAGAAATAATGAAGAATACGGATTTAGTAAAAAATAATAAGCGATTAAAGGATGAATTGGATGAAATTCTGGGCAGAGACGAACTGTACACTCCATTTTCCCATGGCAAACAGTCTGCTGAAGGTAACCGAAGAGAAGATAAAATTGCTGTATGGCTAGACAAAAAAGAAATTGAATATTTTACTGAAAATGATCTCAGAGCTGGAACTGTAGAAGGTAAAACTCCAGATTTCTTACTATTGAAACCTATGACATGGCATGGTGACGAATATAATTGGATTGAATCAAAAGCTAGCTTTGGTGATGAATATATTCATAGAAAAAATCACAGAGGCCAAGTTTCAGAATATGTAGAATTATATGGTCAAGGAATTTTGGTATACTGGTATGGATATCTTAATGTTCTAAAATCTAGAGGATATACTATAGTTGATAGACACGAAATGGGATTAGAATAATTATTTCTTTTTAGAATCTACTACAATACTGTGCTTGGAATCTTTCAAATCTTCTTCATCTAATTCTGAATTTGTAATCACGGAAGATTCAACATTGACATTATCTTTACTGAATTCAAGAGTAGATTTACTAATAACAGAATGCTGAATATTGATAATCTGGGTTACTTGCGTTGGTCTGGCGGCTTGTATCCTAGATAAAACCCTAGCAGCAATAGGTAAATCCGAATTGAGAGAAGTTACTTCTCTTATCATCTCGATATCAACACCTAATTTTTCCAAATCAGATAATGTGTAATTGTATGTCAAGGTATCAACCATTGAAAGGAATGAGTCTTTCTCACGAAGCATATTTTTCTTGTAACGTGATACAGTAATATCCCAAGCACCAGTAACTGCTTGTTTCTTGTATTTATCTTCATAAGTTTTGTCTGCAAATTTGAGTTTAATAGTCTGAATGTCAGCCCTTAATGGATTATTTCGTCCAGTTCCTTGAAGAACATCTGCCCAAGTATCGTGTGGGAAACCAATTGTAGTTCCCTCTCCAGACAAATAGACAATCATCTGATTGAAAGTGTTATGATTTTGTTTGTCATCAAACATTTCCTCAAATTCGGATTCAATCTCATCTGCAAAAGAACGATAGAGCATCTCATTGCATCTTCTATCTCTCATATAATCTGACAGGAATATCATACAAGCTAAAGCGTGTAATCCTCCTTTCTTGTAATTTGGACCATCTTTCAACAATCTTTGCAATATCAGAGCCACATAATTTTCCATTCCTTTTCTAGAATTATCTGTTACAAAATTCTTTGTTAATGCCGAAATGCCATTGTATTGCATTTCCTTAATCATTAGCCAAATAAAAATTGGACTTCCCTGTGCATAATTTGTCAATTCTTTGATAGAAGATGGATCATGCTTAATGTTTGAGAAATCAAACATTCTCTCGCATAATCGAGAAACATTATCGTCCGAAAATAAAGGAACTGTTAGACGCTTAAACTTCTTCTGAAAATCGTCTGGCAATTTATTCCAATCTGCTTCTCTAGCTGTAACAACTAAACCTTTAGCATCATTATCCATAATCCCTTGAACAATATCGATATTCTCTGGAATATCGTCATAAAATAATCTAATTCCAAATTCTAAATGTGCATCAGACATTTCTGTTGTTGTAAGTATACCAGTTGGAACTTTGTCCATAAATGAATCAAATATTTCAAATAATAGAGTAGTTTTCCCTACGCCGGGTTCTCCAATAATAACATAATTATCATCAGATTTACTGCTCAAAACCTCTAGAATATGTGAAGCTCGCTCATCATCCAAATAAACATTTTTTCTAAGATTTGGTGGAAGGCTCCATTCACTCAAGACAGTCGCTGGGTCAGTTGGAATCTCAAAATAAGATGATACTGAAATATCCTTGAAATTATTGTGTAGCTTGTCTAATTCTTTGACATTATCTGGCCATTCTGCATAACACTTCCAACGACTTGTGAATAAATCAAGAAAAGTTTTGCCGTCTGGAGCTAAATCTGCTGGTTTTTCCCATTCTTGAACTGAGGATCTATACTGTAGATTATTATCTTCTTTCTTGGTTTCGACCTTTGCAGGAGGTTCAATTTTTTCACCGCGATCAAATTTTCTTTTCTTCGAATCTGCAAGAGCTTTAGCTTTCTGAATCCTCTCAAGGATTTCTTCATAAGACATTATTCACTTCCCTTGTTCTTTTGGAAAGATTCTTGCAAATTCTGAGAATAATCGGAACCTACATCCCCTTCCATTTGTGAATTAAGCAAGGCCTCAATTTCAGCAATCTCAGCTTCAAGTTCAGGTGATGAAACACCAGCTGCTTCTAATTCTGCAACAACACTTTGTAATTCATCCAACTGTTGCATAGTACCCATTGCCTGATCTGTAACGCCTGTGTAATTGTTGAGCAATTCTTGGGCATTAGCCATATCTCCTGAGAAATATCTTAATCCCTCTAAGCCTTCTAAATCTTGAATGGCTTGATTCAAGCTTGAATCATCAACTCCAGCATCAATCAAACTTTGTAATCCTTCAACAATTTGACCTACTGACTGTCTAGCTCCATACTCTGCAAATGCAGCACCTATCAACGCTGCACCAGCAAGTAGCATTCCATAAACAAATGGATCTCCATCGAACGGTAAAGCCATTTCCTCACTACCTAAATCTGGATCTACAGACCCGTAAACACAGCTACCATCATCTGTATCTGCTTCTGGATTGAAGTTGGTCGCTGTGGAATCTACGCAACCAAGAATTGGTTCTACAAACTCACAACTGCCATCATCAATCGTTGCCTCTGGATTGTAATTTACAGCATCCATATTGAGACAACCTGGTATATCATAGACGCAACTTCCATCGTCCGTATCAGCTTCTGGATTGAAGTTAATAGCCATAGAATCAACACAACCAAATATTGGTTCTATGAATTCACAAGTTCCATCATCTACAGTTGCTTCGGGATTGTAATTAGTAGCATCCATATTCATACAACCTAGAATCTCATAGACGCAACTTCCATCGTCTGTATCTGCTTCTGGGTTGAAGTTAATAGCTGAAGAGTCAACACAACCAAATATTGGTTCTACAAACTCACAACTGCCATCGTCAACTGTTGCTTCGGGATTGTAATTGGTAGCATCCATATTCATGCAGCCGTATATCCCTGAATTAACAATAATTATAATTTCTTTTGCTGGGTCCCAACTTCCGGTAAGTACAGTGAGCCAGATACCTTGCTGTTGTACGAGCAAATCAATGTAATGTGTTCCAACTGATAAATTATTTGTACTGAAATTTGCATTACTACTGAGGAATCCATCTATGTTTGATTCCCAAACAAGTGCTTCAACACCTTGCCAATTTGTCAAATCAGAAGTAAAATATACTAGCTCTCCAGAATATGAAGGATTAGGTGTTATACTGTAATCTGCCAATTGTATCATATATTGCAAGATTACAACATAAGACATACTAGAATCTGACCAAACATCATCGCTATCTCTTACCCTGAAAGTTATAGTGTGATTTCCTGTTGATAGACTATTCGTATGGAATATCTCAGACTCACTCAAAACACCATCTAAATTGGAAGTCCATTCATAACCAACAATATCTCCATCAGAATCTGAAGAATTGGAATAGAAATTGACTCGTTGACCATTATAGGCTAAATTAGAATCTTGCCATCCATAACCTCTAATGGATATATTATGAACTACAGGGGGCTGGTTCTGAATATCTATATCTAATTCAAAGGTTGTGTTAGTAGACCAATCTCCATCGTCATCCTGAGCCCTGAATGTAATAGAATGAACTCCTGCAGACAAATCATCAGTACTGAAATTACCACTGCTGCTGAGGAAACCATCTATACTAGAATCCCAATAATGTCCGGTAATCGAACCATCAGAATCTGAGAAATTAGAATAGAAATATACTCTTTCTCCATATTCTGCTGGATTTGGACTTACATTATAATCTGTTAATTCTGGAGCATCATTACCGAGAATTTCCCATATCAAACTGACCGAATCTCCTTCATTACCTGAAGCATCTGTTGCTTTTACCTGGAACTGATGATATGTGCCTCTTGCTAATCCTGTATAAGTCTTAGGACTTGAACAACTAGACCATGTTCCGTAATTCAATTTACATTTGAATGTAACATCATCTTCGTCAGCTTCAAAGTAGAAAGTAGCATTTGTGTAGTCACTTGGGTTTGAAGGTCCACTAGTAATGTTTGCTACAGGTGCTGTTGAGTCACTCACAGTGAAATTCATTATTCTGGAAGTAGCCGAACCTGAAGGATCTGTTGCAACAACCTTCCAATAATATTTCTTGGATTCTGTAAGGCCTGTGACCAAATGGGTGTAATTGGTGATATCATCAGCGATTAGGGCTGCAGAATTGTTGGTAGCAACATCATTGTAGATGAAACTGAGATAAACGTCGAAGGTGAGATTTGCGATATCATCACTTCCTGGGAACCAGCCTAGTATGGTATCGTTCAGAGTAAGACTGCCACTACGAGGTGCGTAATTCATTACAAATGGACGTGAAGCTGAATCTTCTTTGAAAAGGTAAACATCATCCTGCTCATTGTTTCCTCTAAGAGAACCTGCTGCGATTAAAGCTCCATCTTTAGAAATGGAAATTGCTCTCCCAGATTCATTATAATTCCACAGAAGATTACCATCCTCCTTAGAAAGTAAGTAGATCTTATCAGAAATAGCTGCAATATAATTCCCATCTGCAGATAGTGAAACTATAGGCCTATTTCCTGTATTATAAGACCAAACTGGTGTAGAACTATCTTTGTCAAACAAAAATACATCGTTGCCAAAATCTCCTGCAGTTATGTACTCTCCATCAGCTGATATTGCTACTGATTTAACGCGATTATCTACTGCATAATTCCAAAGAGGTGTGTTACTTCCCCTATTAAATGCCAAAACTTTGTCATATCCACCTACTATGTATTCTCCATCTGCTGAAATATCTACACAATGGTCTCTACAACTTTCAAAGCTACCTCCGGTTTGATAGCTCCAAAGAGGTGTGCTACTATTCTTATTGAAAAAATAAATTTTTCCAGGATCCCAAGCACCTGATGCAGCAACTATGAAACTCCCATCTGCTGAAATTGCGACAGATTGAACATCATCCTCTGTATCATAACTCCAAAGAGGCGTGCTACTATCTTTGTGGAAAAGATATATTTTATCATTCTGTGAACCTACTACAATGTAGTCACCATCTGCTGAAATTGCAACTGAATATATTGGAGATGAACCATCTGGCTCAGATTTCCATAAAGGTGTAGAGCTATTTTTATTGAACAATAAAACTGAACCTGAATTATACGGCCCTATTCCTGCAACAATGTAATTTGCATTTGCAGATATTGAAAGTGAAGTGACTCCAGAATCAGTTTCATAGCTCCATATAGGTGTAGAACTGCTTGTACCATAAAGATAGACGCTGTTACCACTTGAGTAATCGCCAACCACAATATATTCTCCGTCTGCAGATATTGCAATTGATTCAATCTGAACTGGAGAACTGTTATTCCACTCAGGACTTTTCCTAACATCCACCCAGCTTGTCTCATCATCAGACCAGACTCCGTCATTGTCCTTGACTCTGAAAGTTATGGTATGATTTCCAAAGCTTAGGTCGGTCTTTGAGAAACTGGCGGAATTAGATAAATCACCATCAATAGAAGATATCCACTTGTATTCTGATATTGTTCCATCTTGATCACTTCCACTTCCTGAAAACGATACTGAAGCATCCAATTCAGCAATCTGCGGTGATATCGAATCAATACTAGCAGTAGGTGGATAAGATGCCAAAACAATAATCTGGCCTTGATAATCATCATCATACTGACAGGAATAATTGTAAGTTCCAACATCATCGAAAGTGTAACTCCAACTATTTCCAGGAAGTATACTTCCAGAATCGAATTCATCATCATCTTCCTTCACCGTGTGGATTGAACTGTCGTCATTGGTCCAAATCACAGTTGAATCCTTGAGTATCGTCAATGTATTTGGATCATAATCATCATCGATAGATACACAGAATATGTTGCCGTAAGATGTAA
>JBJLBY010000008.1:0-12908 GCA_045567975.1 Candidatus Poseidoniales archaeon
TTTTTCCTCAACTTTTTCTTTTAGTTCAGACAGTGCTTCCTCAATCTTCTCTTCACTTTCACCCACTTCAACAAGCTTTTCAACTTCTTCGCTAGCTTCGATGACAGCTTCTATTTTTTCGCTTTCTTTTCCAACAGCTTCAACAACAGCTTCTGCAGCTATTTCTTCACCTTCTACGGCCTCAGTATATGCTTCAGCGGCTTCAGTTTCTACTGTAATAGCCTCAACAACATTCTCTGCAGCTTCTTCTTCTTTTGTAATAGCTTCCTGAACCTTCTCTTCAGAAATTTCTTCAGCTTCAACAGCATCCATAATTGTTTGCAGTTCAGTATTATCTTCTGTAGTCTCAGCTTCCGCAACTACAGCTTCAGCCACTTCGGCTTCTGCAACTACAGCTTCAGCCACTTCGGCTTCTGCAACTACAGCTTCAGCCACTTCGGCTTCTGCAACTTCAGTAACTACAGCTTCAGCCACTTCAGCTTCTGCAACTTCAGCCTCAGTAACTACAGCTTCAGCCACTTCAGCTTCTGCAACTTCAGCCTCAGTAACTACAGTTTCTGCAACTTCAACCTCAGCTTCTGCAACTTCAGCCTCAGTAACTACAGTTTCTGCAACTTCAACCTCAGCTTCTGCAACTTCAGCCTCAGTAACTACAGTTTCTGCAACTTCAGCCTCAGCTTCTGCAACTTCAACCTCAGCTTCCGCAAAATCGTCCATTTCCATATCCCAACTACTTGTAGCCTCAACAATATCAATATCAGCTACGACGGGTTGAGCCTCTAGAATAGCAGGTTGTGTTTCTAGAACGGCAGGTTGCGCTTCTGCGATCTCAAATTGATCTTCTATTTCCACTACAGCAGGTAAGGTGCTGATTTCTTCTTCAAAATCACATGATAGACAAAGTGTTGTACTTTCATTAGTATAACTAAAAACTGCACTACAGTTACGACATATTTTTATTTTTTCATTACCTAAATTATCTAAAAAATCTCTTACTTTACTATATTTTTTAGGTGGCGCAGACATTTTTATCCCTATCTAGATTTTGAGTTATAGACTCAGTTTTAACACTTGTTTCCGTGTATATAAAGCATCGTGTAAAATGATATTTATATTATTTTTCCCTAGTCTTGAGTATTATTCTCAGATTCTGCAGACCAGACCGTACATATTTTTGCAACATTCTCATTAATTCTAAGACACGTTACACAGATGTTCTCATTATCAGGAGGCCAGATACATGGTTGAGTTGGTAAATTATCTAAAAATTCTCGCATAGAAATGTAAGCTTTAGGTAAGTCCATTATTTTTTCTCCAAAATTAGGTATATGATTAATTAATATCTAATATATTATGGTTGTTAGGAGTATAAAATATTAGCATCTAGATTTCGCAATTAGTTTAAATCAAATTTTCAATAATTTCAGATAGTTTCTCCTCGCGTTTTTCCCACATAAATCGTTTTCTTGCAAATCGTTGGCCATTTAGCCCTATTTTCCCAAGATCTTCTTTCAACATTTTTAGTATTGCTTTGGCTACCCTATCTACTGAGGTCCCATCTACAGACCTTCCACAGTTTGCCCTTTCGATTAGTCTATTAACAAATAGACCTTTAGAAGATATTACAGGAATTCCCATAACTAAATACTCGTATATTTTCGTAGCAATTGCCTTGTTGTAACGTTCTTGATTTTGTAACAGACATAATCCTAAGGATGTGTCTGAGAATATAGGAGTTAGTTCTTTGTAGTTAATCCATCCAAGCCAGTTGATTTCCAAGTTATTTTTTTTATCATATTCTCTTGCCCACTTTTCTAGTTTTTTGTCATAAAAACCTCCAACAATACTCAGTTCAACTTCAGCATTTTTTTTTACTTTGTTAAATGCTCTAATCATAACTTCAATGCCTCTAGCCTTAGTTAGACCTCCAACATACAATAGTTTTGGTTTTCCATTTTTCACTTGTTTGGTTTTTAGAGGGAATTCTCTTTCAGTAGGATAATTTGGAATAACAGTTACACTATTCATCTTAGCTAGTTTCCTGCCAAGCAAATTATCAACAGTAATTATGTGATCCATTTTTGGTGCAGCTATCTTGATAGCTATGTCAGTAATAAGAGAGGATAAATTTCCTTGCAATTCTCTTTTCATTGGAACTAAATGTTCGTGACAATCCCAGATTATTGGTTTTTTTCTTAAAAATTTAAAAATAAGGCCATACAAAAGTGGATCCAATTCATGGCAATAGTACAAATCATAATTTCCATTGAGTCCTTTTTTTATCAGCCTATATGCTGTAGAGGCTGGAGGTCCTTTAGTCGTTAAGCAATGAACTTTGATATTATCTATTTTCTTTGTTTTTGTAGTCTTGTGTGGTGTTATAATCTCAACTTCATGCCCATATTTTGTGAGGCTGATAACTTCTTTGTAAACACGCTGGTCAAATGGAGAAAAGAATTCTCTGTCACAAATAACTGCAATTTTAGCCACAAAGGGCTATGGCGGCAGTTCTAAAACCTGTTCATCACTGGCAGCCTGTGAAAGTACTCATGGTAGCCCCTTCAGTGAGGGTTCCTGATACGCTTGGGCAGACGTTGCATCAGTTAGCTCTGGCAGATGGATTAGCTAAGAGGGGAATTGAAGTAACTTTACTATGTCGTTGTGATCCAGCAACCTTGTTAAATTCATCCTTTGACTCAAACTTGAAATTTAGTTCAGTTGTGAATCCTAAAATTCCATTTGAAAGAATAATATTTACTAAATACGCACACGATAAGGCACTTAAATTATTAGATGAAGGAGATTTTGACTTGGTTCACGATAGAGGGTATATTTTTGCTGGAGCTGGTGTAAATGCCGCACACGAGAGAGGGCTTCCATCTTTATTACAAGTTGATGACAACTGGTTTCGTTCAGAACTATCAGCAACTAGACTGGCCAGTTTGTGGCCTTATAGTAAGAGTGCTATTCGTTCTTGTAAAAGGCAAATTGAATTAGCTGGAGGAGGTTTCACAGTCAGTTCTATTCTTCGCTCACAAATATCTAGGTGGAACAGTAAAGCAACTAATTTTGAGGTGATTCAAAATGGATATGAGGCTGATTTATTTACTCCTGATGTTGAACCACTTGGCATAAAACAAAAGTTGGGAATTAAGAATCCAATGGTAATTTTTGTTGGCGCTCTAGGGCCTTGGCACGGAACAGATGAATTATTCCAAATTGCTAAATCTAATCCAGATATAGATGTTGTAGTTGCAGGTGGAGGTTATGGTCACAATTTCGCCGAGATAAAGAATTTACATCACATTGGTCTTTTGAGCAGATCGGAAGTCCCTCGTTTACTTGTTGAGGCCGATATTGGCTTAGCACCATATCCTAACGTCGACTATGGTTTTTCGCCATTAAAGATTTATGAATATATGGGATGTAAACTTCCAGTAGTTGCAACTTCTTTGCCCTCTGTTAAAGAAGCAACAAAAGGATTTGCTCTTTTAGTCAATCCAGGCCAAATGGCAGAGGCAATTCCAAAGATAATTTCTAACGAAGGTCTTCTGAAGAGTTTATCCGATAGCGCTTTTCGTTTTGCATCTAGAGAGCGTACTTGGTCAAACACAATTGATAAGACCATTGACCTTTACAATAGCTTAGTATGAGTTTTGCTCCGGGCCATGTAAGTCTTTCATTTGCGATTTGGAAAGACGAAGATCCTATGTCTATGGGTTCTACAGGGACTGGTATTGTTTTACCGCAAGGAGTTCACTGTGCAGTGGTAAAAGAGAAATCTGATTCATCAAATAATGTAGTAATTTCTAAATCTAAAGAGATTGAAGATCCTGTCACTTTACGAGCATTGGAAATTCTTGGTTTTAAAGATAAAGGCTTGACAATATATCTTAGGCATGATTTGCCAAGTAGATCTGGTTTTGGAATTTCAGGAGCATCAGCTTTAGCAGCCTGTATGGAAGTTGAGAAAGATCTTAATTTAGCGACAAAAGCAGCACATCAAGCCGAAATAGAATTTAGGACTGGTTTGGGTGATGTAATGGCTATTTCTTCAGCAATTAAGAATCATACATTTCCAGCTATTGCAATTAGGCAAGAGCCAGGATTCAACGGTAAGGTCGATATCTATCCTTTAGACTCAAATTTTTTGCTTTGCATCTCAGGTTTGGGTAGAGAAACATCAAAAATTATTACAGATAAAAATTGGATTGAAATAATAAATTCTTCAGTAATCAACCCTCAAACAACAGATACTACTTTACGTTCCGCAATAAAGATTGGAAGATCATTCACTGAGAAATCAGGTTTAATGACAGAAAATTTATCTGAAATTTTGGATCAACTTCCTATTGGTTCTTTAGCAACCGTTGCTCACTTAGGAACATCAATTGTAGCAGTATCAGATGATCTAGAAGAGCTTGAAACTGTACTTGGAGAATTTGGTCAAATTAGAAGATATTAAGCAGTTGGTTTTCCTATATTTGCAGATAGATCAGAGTTAGGTAAGTATTTAGTCAGATTTTTTAACAAACCTTCTTTTTTAGGTCCAGATATTAAGATATTGTCTAAAACATCTTTTAAGGTTGCAGCAGGGATGACCTTCACCATGTCTTTGTATTTTGAATCGAGTATAACATCTTGCATATTCATGGCCGGAATCAGAACCTTAGTCACTCCAGATTCTGCGGCGGCCTCTATTTTTGCAGTAACTCCACCCACGGGCAATACTTGTCCCCTAACACTTAATGAGCCAGTAAGGGCAACGGTTTGATCAACTTCAGCATTTTCTAGTGCAGAGATAACTGCAGTTGCGATTGAAACAGAAGCTGAATCACCTTCAACACCTTCGTAGGCACCAACAAATTGAACATGTATATCGTATTTTGTAATATCTTCACCAGTATATTTCTTAATTAATGCAGAGACATTTTCGACAGCTTCTTTTGCAATTTCTCCCAATTTTCCGGTGGCAACAACTCTTCCTTGATTTTTGGATTGAGCTGGTGTAACTTCAGCAACAATAGGCATCATTATTCCTGCCATTTCAGCCATTCCACTGTTAGCACCCATTACAGCCAAACCATTAACCATACCAATTTCAGCACCCTCTATTGAATACATTTTGTAATCTTTTCGTCTTTCTACATATCTATCTGCAATTTGTTGCTCTAATGGCTTAGCAATCTTTTTTGCAGAGACAACGTGTTCTGCAGTCACAGATTTATCATCTAATTCTCTAGCTATATCACCAGCTACTCTCACAAGACCTCCAAGTTCTCTCAGTCTCAAACTCAAGTGTAGCTGCCTTCCAGCTCTTCTTTGAGCCTCATGAATTATTTCGCCAACAGCTTCTTTGGAAAAGTGACTTATTTTCTCGTCCTTTGCCACTTCTTGTGCAATAAATCTCACTAATTTTTCTCTATTCTCCTGAGTGTCTGGAATTGTTGAGTTCATGAATACTTCATATCCATATCCTCTGATACGACTTCTAAGTGCAGGATGCATGCCTTGTATTGCGTCTAGGTTACCTGCTGCAACTAGAACAAAGTCACATGGGACTGGCTCAGTTTTTGTCATGGCTCCTGCAGATCTCTCAGATTGTCCTGAAATAGAGAATTGCCCTTCTTGTATTGCAGTTAATAGTGCCTGTTGAGATTCCATTCTTAGTAAATTCATTTCATCTATGTAGAGGACACCTCTGTGTGCCTTGTGAATTGCACCAGGTTCTACACGATCGTGGGCTGGCGTCTCTAGACCTCCTGATTGGAAAGGGTCATGTCTAACGTCACCCAGTAAGGATCCAGCGTGCGCTCCGGTTGCGTCGATAAAAGAAGCTTTAGCGTCTCGATCATGTAAAACTAGACCTTTAGGAACATTCATATTTTCATTTCTTTGATTTGTATATCTCATTGCCATGAAAACGAATGCTGCAGCAATTAAACTGTAAAATACAATCATTGGGTTACTGAATCCGGTTGTTGCAAACCAAAGTATCCCGAAACCAATAATCGTGAATATAATCATCATTTGAGATTTAGCTTTTTTCTCTTTTTCAATCATTGCCTGAGCTTTTTGTACTTGCACAATTTCTTTTCCTTTTCCTGCAGGTACTACTCTTATTCTTGGTTCGTTGTTATCTTCATGATTGTGATAGACTAAGACATCTTGTAATTCTTCTTTAGGTAAAAGTTCGGACATTGACTTTGCGAGCATTGATTTTCCAGTCCCTGGATCTCCAATTAACATCACATGCCTTTTTTGCTCGGCAGCTTTGCGAACTATTTCCACACCTTGCTCTTGACCTATGACTTGATCGACTAGCATTTTAGGTACAGCAATATCTTCAGTAGACTCAATATCTAGATCTTTAATCCATACTCTTGGGTCTGCTAGTTTCTCGGGTTTTTTAGGCATTAGAATTTGCTAGTTAATGTCTGCAGATATATAAGTTTCTAATCAAACTTCAATATTTTCTAGGTTTTCTTCTTCACCGCTACTGGTTTCTTTTTTCTCAGTTAGTATAAATTTAGTTCCGTAATGTAAGATTCCACTTTCGCTATCTTCTCCCAGTTTTCTGAAAACAGATTTTACTTTCATACCGGGTTTAACAACTTCAGGCTCACAGTCAACGATTTGGGAAGTGACCCTTGGTCCCTCATCTAGTTCGATTATAGCAATACAGTAAGGGCCAAACATTTCATAACCTTCCTGTGCTTGGTGCACTACAGTGGAACCAATAATTTTTCCAGTACCTTTGAATTTATAGTCTTTCATATTGCCAATTGATTCTCTTCCAGCTTTAGGATTGAAAGTACGTCTTGGATAATGATAGGTGTTAGTAATTTTACAATGGGAGCCTAATAAATTGTAGCGTGCATCTAACTCTCTCCAAAATCTAGGGACTGACATTATTCAGCCTCCAAGATGTGAACAACAGCTGTAGCAGCAGTACCACCATGGTTTTCAGCTAAACCATACTTAGCATTCTTTACTTGTCTGTCTCCAGCATCTCCACGTAGCTGTTGTACGATTTCTATGATTTGAGCAATACCTGTTGCTCCGGGGGCATGACCTCTTGCTTTCAATCCACCGCTGGTATTGACTGGTATTTTACCACCGAGTTTAGTTTCACCTTCTAGTGTTTTGATTGCAGCTTCTCCTTCCTTAAATATTCCCATCTCTTCTAAAGCAATTATCTCAGATATGGTATAATTATCATGTATCTCTATCACATCGATATCTTTAGCTTTCTTCCCACAGCTTTTAAATGCTCTTTTAGCAGCAATTCCAATCGCAGGTAATCTGTAGAGATTGTCCCTGTGATGTAAACTTAAGGTATCCGAGGCTTGCCCAGATCCAATAATCTTAATGGATTTTTTATTCATTTTCTTTGCCTTCTCGGTAGCACACAAAACAACGGCAGCAGCCCCGTCACTGTTTGGCGCACAGTCTAGCATTCTTAACGGACTTGATACTATTCCTGAATTAGAAACAGCTTCTGGATTTATAGCGAAAGGAAATTGTGCCATTGGATTAAGAGAGGCATGATAATGATTTTTTGAAGAAACTGCAGAAAGTTGTTCTCTTGTAGTACCATATTTTTCCATATGACTCTGAGCAATCATTGCATGAAGGGATGCAAAGGTTGCACCAGCTTTTCCTTCCCATTGTTCATCAGAGCCCATACTGATTGCATAGGATGATTCGGAGTCACTAACATCAGTCATTTTTTCAGCACCACCGACAACTGCGATATCAATGAACCCTCCAGCAATTGCCATGTATGCTTGTCTAAGAGCTAGTCCGCCTGATGCAGATGCAGCTTCTACTCTTGTTGCAGGTATGTTCTGGTCAGTTAGACCGCAATAATCTGCAATTAATGCACTAACATGTTCTTGTTGTAAGGTAGAACCAGCAGCCATATTTCCAATGTAGAGAGCATCAATGTCTTTGCTTGTTATTCCAGCATCACTTATAGCAGCTAAACCAGTCTCTAGTCCTAGTTGACGTAGTGACTTGTCCCATAATTCACCGAATTTGGTGATTCCAGTACCAATTATACTAACGCCTCTCATTTTGACGTCCCCATGTTTAATTTCCCTCTATATTTTGCATACGTTGCATAATTAATAATTTTCATTCTTTCAATCATACTTTCTATTGTGTCGGTTCTATCAATTTTTGTTATTTTATCAGTTACAGTTATATCGAAACCATCACTTCCAGCACCCGAACCATATGCTACGGCTAATATTTTGTCACCAGGCTCAGCAATATCTAGAATTGCAGTGAGCCCTAGGAAAACTGCACCAGAGTATGTGTTTCCAATTCGGGGTGTTAAAAGACCAGTTTTGTATTGTTCTTCGTTGAAGCCTAGACTTTTTGCAGCTCTTATTGGAAATTTACCATTAGGTTGGTGTGTAACTATGTATTTGTAATCCTCAGGTTTAGTGCCAGCCATTTTCATTGTTTTTAATCCACAACTCATTACGTGCTTGAAAAAAGCAGGTTTTCCTGTGAATCTACCACCATGCCTTGGATATTTTTGCCCTTCTCTTCTCCAGAAATCTGGAGTGTCTGTAGTGTATGAAGTCGTATGGTTAATTTCGGCAATTACATTCTTTTTCCCTATAATTAAGGCACCACCTCCAGCAGATGCGCTATATTCTAATGCGTCGCCAGGGGCACCTTGTGAGGTATCTACACCAATTGCAATTCCATTCTCAATTTGTCCATCACCTACCATCCCCAGACATGTTTGAATAGCTGCAGTTCCAGCTTTACAAGCAAATTCGTAATCTGCTGCAGTCAGATGTGGAGTTGCACTGATTGCTTCAGCAACTATGGTTGAAGTTGGTTTTACTGCATAAGGGTGGGATTCAGATCCGGTGTATATTGCACCAATATTTTCTCCAGTTAATTTTGCTCTACTCATAGCCTGTCTGGCAGCTTCTACAGAAATGGTTATCACATCTTCATCAGGCCCAGGTACTGATTTTGAATATACATTCAAATTTTTAGCCCAGGCACTACCATCTGCACCCCATACTGATGCTATTTCTCCAGTCTCTATTTTGTGACTGGGTACATACGCTCCGTAACCTACGATTCCGCTCATATCTATTTTAAATACCTCAACTTTTCAATAATTCTCTTTTCATCCATGTCCGTTCTGACTAGCACAATCCTCTCCATATCTGCTAATTTTGGTGCCAACTCATCAATGGATTTTGGTTTTATGTAAACAACCATACGTGGTTTTACAGGGTGAGCTCGGACAGCAATCATTGGTGAGCGTCCGTAGTGAACTCCTGAGAAAAATACTGCCCTTTCATTTGACCATCCGTATAGTTTCCCAAATACGTTAAGGCTGGTTATAGCTTTTAGAGAGTCTACCATAGTGTAGCCATATATTGGTCTTTGGATTACTTCGTCTTGACCAGCTATCAATTCGCCTTTAATTACATCAATCATCTCTTTTATTGTGATTCCGCTGTTGAACTCTTTAATTTCAACGATTTCATCACTACTCTCTCTATCAACCATGCTGTTGATTATTCTACTTCCATGTGCACTATCATAATCAACCATGGCTTCAACAATTTTTCTAACAGTTCCAATACCTGGAGAATTACGTCTTCCCTTTTCAAAATCACAAACAACAGAAGGTTTTACGTCTAGCAAATTAGCCAATTCTTTTTGAGATAATTTGAATATATCTCTCCATTTTCTGAGTGTTTGACCTGGTTGATCAGAAATCACAATTTCACCGGCCATACGGCGCGATAGTTGTTTTTGCACATTTGTTGACTTTGAAGCCACTATTTAATTATTCGTGTATTCCAGTTCGTCAATCGACTTATTAATTAGTGTGCTAATATTAAATAGAACTAATTTAGATTGAAATTGTGAGCTTGAAAGAGTTAGTCCCTAAAAATATTTTTTTGACTAAAGGAATTGGAGTAAGTCGTGAGAAATTAACATCTTTTGAATTGGCCTTGAGAGATGCAGGTATAGCTTCTTTGAATCTCATTGAAGTATCTAGTATACTACCTCCAAATTGTAATTTTATTAAGAAGGAGGAAGGATCAAAAGCACTATTTCCTGGCCAGATAGTACCTGTCGTTTTAGCTAGATCTGACAGCAACAAAGTGGGAGATATAGTGAGCTCGGGAGTTGGTGTCGCAGTTCCAAGAGATAAATCAGATTATGGGTATTTATCTGAGCATCATTGCATTGGGATGGATGATTTTCAAATGGAAGAATATGTTGAAGATTTGGCCGCAGAGATGCTAGCTACGACATATGGATTAGAGTTTGATCCCGATGCATCTTGGGATGAAAAGAGAGAGCTTTGGAGTATTGATAATAGAATAGTAAATACGAAGTCTATAGTTCAGACAGGTTCTGTAAAAGATAATCATTGGACAACTACAGTTGCAGCAGCAGTTCTAATTTTGTGATAACAGTAGTGTGGATAAATGACCAAATCGCTTAAATGCTAGAACATCATAGTGTTTTAGGCTCTATGCGCGATAATCCACCATTATGGTCATTTCGTGATGTACCATCACCTTCATCTATATCGATTAGTATTGATGGAAAATTTGCAGGCGTGGGAAGTAAGAGTGGCTTAGTTCTCGTCAATCAAAATGGTAGGGCAGTCTGGAAAAATAGTAAGGCAAGGCGTATCAATGATATTTCGATTTCTTCCCAAACTGGTAAATTATCGGTTGCTAGCGGTCAAAAAGTTCTTTATTTAATTAACAAAAAAGGGGAGACTGCGTGGCATAGAGAACTTCAAGGTTCAGCGATTTCAACAAGTATTTCAGCCCGTGGCCATGTTATTGCAGTTGGTACAGATTTAGGTCACTTAGTAGTTGTAGATGGTAAGGGAAAGATAATGTGGGAAGAACATTTGAGTAATTCAGATTTCCCCGTAAACACAGTGAATGTTTCATCAGATGGGCAATTTATCTTGAGTGGAACAGATTATTCTAGAATTTATTTGCATGATAAGAATGGCAAGATTCTTTGGTCGAAGGAGACTACAGGCCCTGTAATCAAAACATGTATAAGTTCTAATGGTGATTATGTAGGCTACTTGACAGGGGATGGCATTTTTTCTTTCGGTGTCAAAAGTTCACGGATATTATGGGAAAAGTCATTCTCAGAGACTCCATCTTGGATAGATATGTGTCAAACTGCAGATTTTGTTACAGTGGGAGAAACAGAATCTAAGGTCACCCTATTCAATAAAGCAGGAAGGAAAGTATGGGGTTTTAAACCGAGAAATTGTCCAAAGGGAGTTATGGCCAGCGGAGGTGGCTATGTACTTGTTTCTGGAGCTCAGGAGACTTTGAAGTACAGTTTAGATAAGTATCTCATCCGACTTCAGGTTCATTGTCAAAAGAGAATCGAGAAGGCAACTTCTGAAAATTTAGATACTACATCAGCTAGAAAATATTTTGATTTAGCTAGTTCAGATTTGAAAAAGATAAATCACTTGGGTTTCTTAACAAATATTCAGCTAGCCAGACGTTCAGCAAGGGAAGCAAGGATAATTGAGAGTGATCAAACACCTAGTGAAAGAAGACTGGAAAGAAATGAAGTAGAATCATCTTTAGACACTTCATCCGATTCAAATGAGGATGAATTAATGTCTAAATTAGTTCAGCTAGCTGAGATGAGGGAAAGTGGAATACTTAGTGAGGAAGAATTCATAATGGCTAAGTCCAAATTACTAAAACTTTAGTTTCATTAAATAAAACTTAATATAATCTAGGCAGGTTAAAGGAGCATGTCACCACCTACAACATCTGATTTTTTGTTTGAGAATGCTAAGAAATATGCCAGCGAACCCGCACTATCATCAAAAGATGCATCAGGAAATTGGGATACTACAACTTGGTCAGCTTTTTGTTCGGAAACTATGGATGTTGCTAAGTCTCTCCACGCATTGGGATTTGAGAAAAATGATAAATTAAGTATATACTCTTACAATCGTAAAGAATGGTATGTTGCATATGCGGCAGCTAATTTTTGTAATGGGGCTGGTGTAGGCGTATACCATACATGTTCTCCAGAAGAGGTAGAGTGGGTTGTAGGTAATTCAGATTCTAAATTCGTATTTGTTGGACATAATCCAATGGATGGTGGAGACACAGAGAAAATGTGCAGCCATAGGCTTCATAAGATTCTAGATTCCCTTGACAAAGTCCAAAAGGTTGTTGTTATGGATGGAGTAGATATGCCAGATCATGAGAAGGCGATATCCTGGTCTGATTTTATATCCAAGGGGAAAGATGTAGACGAATCCAATATTCATGATTCGATTAAATCAATAAAACCAGAAGATACAGCAACGTTGATTTACACATCAGGAACGACAGGAAATCCAAAAGGTGTCGAATTAACTTATGATAATTTTGAGTATGAAATAACCAAAGTTCTTGAAATTCAAAGTTACAATCAAGGAGATAAATATGTCTCTTGGTTACCATGTGCTCATGTTTTTGGACAGTTAGTTGATAATCATGCATGGATTCGTGAGGGATTGCATATGCATGTAGTCGACAATCCTTTACACGCTATTGACTATTGCAAGGAAGTACAGCCTCATTTATTCATAGGCGTTCCAAGAATTTATGAAAAAGTTTACTCGAATTTAGTTGCAGGTCTAGGAGGTAAGATTAAACTTCTAGGAATTCCTATTTTAGGAGGAATTATTAAGAAAAAGGCAAAGGCAAAGATAGGTATGTCAAACTGTGTCTATGCAATTACTGGTGCAGCCCCTATCAATCCAGACATATTAGAATTATTTCATAAATTAGGAGTTCCATTATTCGAAGGATATGGAATGACTGAAACTTCTGCAGGTGCTACAATTGGTCACAAAGGTGCAA
>JBJLBY010000009.1:0-12878 GCA_045567975.1 Candidatus Poseidoniales archaeon
ACTGGAGCTACCTCCTGAACTTCTTCAGTTTTGGAACCACCAAAAAGACCAAACCATTTCTTTTTAGGTTTAGTAGGAATTGAATCAACAGAGGACTCTGCTACTACTGGAGCTGCTACTACTGGATCTGTAGTAACTGGAGCTACTGCAGGTTCAGCAGCAACTGGTGTTACTACAGGTTCAACGGCTTGTACTACTGGTTCAGAGACCAATGGTTGTTCATCGAAAAGTTCAGGCATCTCTTCTAGATCATCAAAATCTTCATAGTCATCAAAATCATCATATTCATTATAATCATTATTTGATAAATTACGATAGATTCCAAAACCAACCACTCCAAGAATACCAAGCAAAGATGCATAAAGTGTTAAATTTGATTCTTCAGATTCTGATGACTCAAGGCTTACTACTCTAAATTGATAAACATTAGATATACGCACTTTTTGGTCGTTGTACATAGAAATTTCAAGATTATAAGACCCTAATTCTGCATCTTTAGGCATATTAACAAACATCGTTATCTCTACAGTCTGTGAAGGATATAGAGGAAGATACGAAGTATCGGATATCTCCCTTCCATTTTTATCTTTAAAAGAAATCCAACCTTCTGCCAGTTGATCAAGACTATCAATTCCAGAAACTTCAAAATAGATTTGCTTTGAATCAATCAAATCAGAATTTGATACTTGGAAAAGATGTGTACTTGAAGCTCCTTGAGAATTTTTTATTTGCAAATTTGAATCCCGGAGATTTATGTTCCCACTCTGTTGGAGCTCTATTGAAATGGTCTCAGATTCCTGAGTCTGATCTCCTGATGATGTTGCAACAATCTCAACATAATTACTAGTTCCAAAATAATCTGCTTTAGGACTAATGGCCAAATCAATCACAGCACTTTCGCCTGGAGAGAGAGATACAAAATTTGGATTAAAGGAAAAAGTGAAGGCTGAATCTTGAGACAAGGCTTCAACATTAAAATTATTTTGCTCATTACCTTCATTAGTTAATTCAAACGAAACTTCAATTGTAGCTCGATCTTTAATGACAAATAAAGATAAATCTGAATCAAAGGCATCGCTGCTCGCATAATCTACCTCTATGCTGAAATCCCAATCCGGGGCAGGTTCTCTGGCTGTTGTCTCCACAGTAATAGAATCTGTAATACTTGGTTTATTTTCTTCACTAACTGTTATCACTGTAGAAGATTTTTGCCCATCTGAAGTAGAACTAGGAACTGATATACTAACAGTCACCTCTTGAGACTCTCCAACATCTAAATCAAATTCATCGACACTAAGGTTAACAATCCACCCATCTTCGTTATCATAATCTACTTCAAATTCTCCAAAACCAGAACCTGTATTTTCAAAAGTCAGCTTATAATTACCTTCCTTACCAAAATCAACTGTCTTTTTTGATGAACTTGCAGATATTTCAATGTCTGGCACAGGGGTGATGTATATGTCAACTGACAAAGATTTGCTCCAAGACGAACTACTGAGTAAATCCTCTGCCATAAATTCTAAAGAATATGAATTAGTCTCAGCAGGTAGGGAATGACCTCCATAAAACCAGACCAATTGGACCTCCACATAATCATTATTCTTATTAGTGGCTTTAGTCACATTAGCACTCCACAAGGAACCAGCCTCTGGGCCTTGATCAGGACCCATTTCTAAACTGTAATCATTTTCACTTAGTGACAAAACATCACCTACACCAAAGATATCGTAAACATTGACGTAAACTGTGACTTCTTTTTGACTTTCACGAACAAGGAGCTCTTGACCCAACGTAATTTGAAGATGACTTATTGGTAACTGTACATGAGTAGCTCTTGCCGATGAACCATATTCTAAGTTAATAGTAACATTTGATGTAGGAGGTGGACCTGGTTGGTCATTCCAACTACTCTCAATAAGCAGAGTTATGGGAGATGTCTCTATTCCACTCAAAGAAAAATCTTGATCGCCAGATGTCAATTCAACTGTTTCTTCAGCATTTACATCACCTCCAAATTCAAAGGAATCCAAAGTCTCATCATTCTGTATTATCGAGTACCTTAACGTAATTGTTACAGCTCTGCTAGAATAAACCCATGCACTAGCTGACCATTCACCAGAGATATTAGCCTGAGTTGAAAGTGTGCCTGTGTCCCATCTACCAACTTCATTGAAATTTGGACCTTTAGTAGTCTCATCTTCTGCAATGATAGCCGCTTGAGTACTACCACTTGAGGATTCAAATTCTAATGAACCACCCTCTGGAGAACCAAGAATATACAAGTCAACTGGTTCAAAATTTTCTGCTGAGTTGTCATCTAAGTGAAAGAGAAACAGAAAAAATATAACCAGAAATATTACGTTTTTTTTCATTACCTTGACCCCATGAACTTGTTAAAGATTAAAAATTAATCCTTTACTCCGTAAGACCAAATTTTATCGCCTATATAATGAAACGCTTGAATGGCCTTTCCTTTGTCTAAACTTAGCATTTCATTTCTATCCAATAAGGTCTTCCCAACTCCCAAAGGTTTGTGATGAGATTCCTCTCTTATCCATACATATTGACCTTTGACTATCTCCCCACTAGCATCATTAATTCCTGCAGACATTACATTTGCACCATTACAAACATAAGGCACTGCACCCATATCAACCTGAACCCATCCTTTGCTAGGATTATGATTAAGCAGACCTCTTACTGAAAGATGATAATCGTCATCGATAATCGTAGCTATTACGTTACCATGCTGGATTAATACTTGAAAACCATCGCAAATTCCTTTCTCATATTTCCCTGCAGTGAAATTAAAATCTAAATCATGAGCTTCAGAAAGTTTCAAATTGAAAACTTTGGCTTCTTTTTTGTTAATCGGACGCTTTTTCTTAACTACGAGAGGGGTTGACACAAAGTAGTCATAAGAGGGTATTTTATGTAGGTCTCCTAAGGCAGTAGTATGAATATCTCAGTTATTGGAACAGGATATGTCGGCTTGGTCACTGGAGCCACATTAGCTAATTCTGAAAACAAAGTAACCTGTTTGGATATAATTGAATCAAAAATAGAGCAACTCAATCAAGGGAAATCCCCTATTTTTGAGCCTGGACTGGAAGAATTAATCAATATTGGAATCAAAAAAGGACAACTCATTGGTTCTACCGAAATAGAGAGAGGAATCTTAGAAAGTGATGTTACATTTATCTGCGTTGGAACACCTTCAAATAAAGATGGAAGTATTGACTTAAGTTACATCAAATCAGCGTCATCAAGTATAGGAAGAGCACTTAGAAACAAAACGGATAATCATACCATTATTGTCAAATCAACCGTAGTTCCGAGGACTACTGAAGATGTAGTTTTACCAATTGTACTTAAAAAAAGTGGATGGAAAAGGGAACGATTAGGAATTGGAATGAATCCTGAATTCCTTCGAGAAGGCTGCGCTGTTAGCGACGCGCAGAATCCAGATAGAATTGTAATCGGAAGTGATGATGAGTTAGCAAATAAAATTATGAATGAGATATACACCAATCATAAATGTACTAAATTGGAATGTAACTCAAAAACTGCTGAATTTATCAAATATGCTTCTAATTCATTCTTGGCTGCCAAGATATCTTTTGCTAATGAAATGGCAAACTTGTCTAATGAATGGGGAATCGATTTTGAAAAAGTAGCCGAAGGAATGGGATTAGATAATAGAATTTCACCTTTGTTTCTAAGGGCTGGGGCTGGTTTTGGAGGTTCTTGCTTTCCAAAAGATGTGAAAGCATTAGCTGCTGCTGCCAAATATTCTAAAGTAGAATCAAAAATGTTAGGGGCTACTTTAGAGGTGAATGATGAACAACCCCAGATAATTGTCAGAATGGCTGAGGAACGGCTAGGAAAATTAAAAAACAAAAGGATAGCTGTCTTAGGTTTAGCTTTCAAACCAGACACAGATGATGTAAGAGAAACTAGAAGTGAAGTTGTAATAAAGAATTTACTAGACAAAAAAGCAAATGTCGTTGGGCATGATCCTATAGCAATGAATAATTTTGAGAAACTTATCGAAGTTCCTCTTGCATCCAACATTAATGAAGCAACAAAAGATGCCGATTGTGTAATATTTATGACTGAATGGAATCAATACAAAGAAATAAATTTAGAACATTTACATAAAAATATGAAAGGAAACGTGATTATTGATGGTAGAAGAATATTCAATAAAGATACTGTAGAAGAAGCGGGTTTTGATTACAAAACCATAGGATTAGGCTAAACAAATTATTTTATAACCCTGCCAAGTGCAACAACTCCCCGATACGGTCCGAGAACTGCTTTCGGGAAATCATGGTAAAAAATGAGTAAAGGCACAGCTGCACAAGGTAAACGCCAAAAACAAACTCATCTTATTTGTAGAAAATGTGGAAGACACGCATATCATATGCGTAAGAAAAGATGTGCTTCTTGTGGTTTTGGAGCTAGTTCAAAGAACCGTGAGTATAACTGGTCAAAAACCCACTAATGCCCCTTAGGGAAGCATGTGGTGTTTTAGGTATTGCAAGTAAATCTGAGATATTAAATCTGCTTCAAGTGGGATTGAGGGCATTACAACATAGAGGCCAAGAATCTGCAGGCTTGACAATTTTTGATGAAGAGCATAAGACCCAGAAAGGTATGGGACTTGTGAGTGAAGTTTTGGATGAATTTGGTGAAGAATTCAAAAAAGGTACTGTGGGTATTGGCCATGTCCGATATTCTACTGCCGGAGGTTCTTCTATGAAGAATGCACAACCAATTACAGTCTCTGCAATTAATGGAGAACTAAGTATAGGGCATAATGGTAATATCTCCAATCAAGACAAATTGAGACAAGAAAAAGAAAATTCCGGATGGGCATTCATGTCAGATACAGATTCTGAGATAATTATCCGAATGATTGCCAATTATCTATCTAAAAATCATTCTATGAAAAAAGCAATTCAGCTTACCATGGAAGAAATCATAGGAAGCTATTCAATTGTTTTATTGCACAACGATGAAATTTACGCATTTAGAGATCCTTTAGGAATTAAACCTCTTTGTATAGGAAAGATTGATGACGGGTATGTCGTAGCCTCAGAAAGCTCTGCTATCGAAGTTATGGGTGGGAAAGTTATACGAGATGTTGAGCCTGGAGAAATTCTTAGTTTAAGTCCTGATAAAGTAATCTCTCATTCAGTTACTAATGCAGAGAACAAAGCATTCTGCATGTTCGAATATGTATATTTTGCAAGACCTGATGCAAAAATTGATGGTATTTTGACATATAATGTCCGTCAAAAAATCGGACGGAAACTGTGGAATGAATCACCTATAGATGCAGATATAGTAGTGCCAGTACCTGACTCTGGAATTGCATGCGCTCTAGGATTTTCAGAAGCATCAGGTATACCCTATAGAGAAGGATTAATCAAGAACAGATATGTTCACCGCTCGTTTATACAACCCATAAATGAACAACGGAAAGCTACAATCAGTGAAAAGTTAAATCCAATAAAAGAAATTGTAGAAGGCAAAAGAGTTGTATTAGTTGATGATTCAATTGTAAGGGGAAATACATCTAAGCGAATTGTGCAAAGTGTTAGAGACGCAGGCGCTAAAGAAGTCCACATTCGTGTAGGATGTCCTCCTATCATCTCACCTTGCTTTCTTGGAATTGATATGCCTAGTAGAGATGAATTTGTAGCGCCTGACAGAACTATAAAGGAAATTACTGCAGAAATCGGTGCAGACTCTGTAGAATACGTATCTATCCCAGGGTTAGTTGAATGTATTGGAAAGAACGAGGAGGATTTATGCCTAGGTTGCATCACTGAAAGATATCCTCTACCAATTGATGGTGAAAAGGAAAGGGGACAATCTACTTTAGAAGAATTTGAAGCTTAATTCCAAATAAAGAAAGTATCATTTCCATATCTAAGAGCCTCGACTTCACTTCCCTTCCAATCTTTGGGAGATCTTGCCTCAACTGTCTGTAGAGTGAAAGGATCTAATAACAAATATTCGGATTCTCTACTACTAACTATCTGAACCTCTGTTGGAGGATCCAAGATAGGTGTGTTTCTAAGATTGTCAACCTCTACTGTTTTCTGTGTATGAGGTGATGAAATCAGAACTAATTTAGCACGCCTTTTATGAACACGAATGACTTTCCAAACTTTTTCTTCACTGAACAAATAATCATTAACTTTTACACTTGGTAACCTGACACCAAAAGTATGTCTCAATAAATCTCGACCATCCTTTTTTCCAACCAAGGTATTAGTCTCAGTCACATGCCCTCCAAGCTTTACCATTAAATCACGAGAAACTGAACGAGCCTTCTCTGTTGAAGATAACTGAAAATCATAACCGCCCCGGACTGCCCCGGCCTGAGTTGTAAAAAAATCTGAAGGTGAAGAATCAAGTTCCTTGTAAACTAAATCTACAGCAATATCAAGAATGTCTCTACGCTTAGTCCTAACTTGCAATATTGCCTCATAATAGCCGCCAGCTTGTCTTGAACATGTCTGACATACCTGAAACTTGATTTGAATTTCTGCTTCTAATCTTGAATCTAAAGCTAATTTCTGATAATCCCCCTCACAATTAATTTCTACTCTGAATTTTTGTGGATCTAATTGTCTTAAATTTATTTGAGAGCTTATTTTGGTCACTTCTTTATTCCAAACAATACTCTCTTCAACAAAATGAGAGACTGAAGATTCTAAAGCATCAAACTCAATCCAAGTACCTGGAGCTTTAAGTGAATAACAAGATTTACAACATACGATAGTCTGCATATTAGGAATTTGACTTAACTCAATAGTTTGGCGTGCGCAGTCATGGCAGAGCTGGGAAACCAAAGGTGATTTTGCTCCGCACTTTAGGCATATATCCACAATAGTCTAAAGAAAGGGGATTTTGTGAGTTATTGTTTAGAAAGCTTTTTGTTTATTGGATAAATAGGTAATCGATTATATGCAGAAATACAAACCAAATGATGATACGAAAAAGAAAGCACACATTGGTAGTTTTGAAGAATATAAGAAAATGTATGATTATTCTATAAGAGAACCAGAAGCCTTCTGGGCTGAGCAAGCTGAGAGAATCTCTTGGTTTAAGAAATGGGATAATGTGTGGGAATGGGATTTTGATAAAGCAAACGTGAAATGGTTTGAAGGAGCTAAACTAAATGCATGCTACAACTGTGTAGATAGGCATGTCATAGATGGCTATGGTCAAAAAACCGCATTAATCTGGGAAGGCAATAATCCTACTGAGTCACAGGATTACACATATAATGAATTACTAGAGAAAGTACAACTTGCAGCTAATGCTTTGAAGAACCTTGGTGTGAAGAAAGGTGACAGAGTCTGCATATACCTGCAAATGATTCCTGAACTAGCTATTTCAGTATTAGCATGTGCTAGAATTGGTGCAATTCATTCGGTTGTTTTTGGTGCCTTTGCTCCCGATAGTTTAGAAGCTAGAATCAACGATTCTGAATGTAAAATTTTGATTACGCAAGATACTGGAGTCAGAGGAACAAAAAATGATATTCCAATGAAAAGTAATGCTGATGTTGCTGTTCAAAAAACTCCATCAATCAAAAAGATTCTGGTTGTAAACAGAACTGGAAGTTCAGTTGAGATGAATGCAGATAGAGATGTATGGTGGCATGATGCACTAGACTCTGCTGAACCTGAATGTATTCCTGAGGAAATGGATGCTGAGGATCCTCTATTCATACTGTATACTAGTGGATCTACTGGAAAACCAAAAGGAGTAATGCACACTACTGGAGGTTACATGGTTTACACTTCTACTACACACCATTATATTTTCGATTATCATCCTGATGAGATTTATTGGTGCACTGCCGATATCGGCTGGATTACTGGTCACTCATACATCATCTATGGCCCAATGGCAAATCGCGCCATTACTATGATGTTTGAAGGAGTACCAAATTATCCCGATTTTGGAAGATTCTGGGATATAATAGAAAAACATAAAGTTAACAAATTTTACACAGCACCTACAGCTTTGCGAGCTTTAATGAAAGAGGGTGATGAATGGCCTAACAAATACAATTTGAAAAGTTTAAAAATACTTGGAACCGTTGGTGAGCCCATAAAAGAACCTGAATGGTTGTGGTATCACAATGTTATAGGAAAGCAAAGGTGCCCTATCGTTGACACCTGGTGGCAAACTGAGACTGGAGGAATTATGATAACACCACTTCCTGGAGTAACTTCAACAAAACCAGGTTCCGCTACTCTGCCATTCTTTGGAGTTGTTCCTGAGCTACTGGATGACGAGGGTAATGTTTTAGAAGGAAATAATGTAGAAGGAAATTTAGCAATTCAAAGACCTTGGCCTAGTATAATGAGGACCGTTTATGGAGATCATCAACGATTTTTCGAAACTTATTTCGAGAAGTTTCCTGGAAAATACTTCTCAGGAGATGGGTGCAAAAGAGACGAAGAGGGGTATTATTGGATAACTGGGAGAGTTGATGATGTTATTATTGTCTCTGGACATAATCTGGGAACTGCTGAGATAGAAGGGTCCATAGGTGGACATCCATCTGTTGCTGAGGCTGCAGTTGTAGGATACCCTCACGAAATAAAAGGAAATGCAATCTATGCATTTGTGACACTAAGAACTGGTTATAAAGTAACTAAAGACACCAAAAACGAAATTGTCAAAATAGTAAGAGCCGATATTGGCCCTCATGCCTCTCCTGAAAAAATACAATTCACAGAAGGATTACCAAAAACAAGGTCTGGTAAGATAATGAGACGTATTCTGAGAAATATAGCCTCTGATAAAGTAGATGATTTGGGTGATATCTCTACACTTGCAGATCCAAGTGTTGTTAGCTCATTAGTTGATGAAAGAATCTAGGCTTGAGGTTGAACCATCTTTTCTGGATCTAAAATTTTTACTAATTCTTCCTCAGAAAGATCTGTAAGATCGAGGGCTGTTTCTAGTACTGTTTGCCCGGTTGCATGAGCCTCTTTAGCTATCTTTGCTGCCTTTTCATAACCAATCACTGGGGCGAGAGTTGTTGCTAACATTAGTCCCGACATAAGGAGATCTGGACCCTTATCTGTAGCTTCAATTCCTTCTATACATTTTTCAGCGAAAATTTGAGAAGAATTAGAAAGTAGTGAAATTGCTTGAAGGAGGTTATGAGCTACAAAAGGCATCATTGTGTTCAACTCAAAATATCCACCTTGAGCACCCTGTACTAAGGCCGTATCACAAGCTACAACTTGAGAAGCTGCTTGGATTACAGCTTCAGGAATAACTGGATTGACTTTTCCAGGCATTATTGAAGAGCCTGGTTGAACTGCAGGTAAGGCTATTTCTCCAATTCCTGCACGTGGTCCTGAACCTAAGAATCTAATGTCATTAGCGATCTTTTGCATGTTGACTGCTAAACCTCTTAGCGCAGAACTTGCAGTCAAGGCCCCATCCAAACTTGATTGCGCTAAGAAATGGTTATCTGTCTCATAAACTTCAACGCCTGAAAAATTTGTAATATGTTGACACGCTATCATAGAGAAATTCGCATGTGTGTTGACTCCAGTGCCAACTGCAGTTCCTCCTAATGCTAGAAGCGATAATTCATCTTTAGTCAAAAGAAGTCTATCTAGCGATCTCTCGATAAGACCTGCGTAACCTTGGAATTCCTGCCCTAACCTAATAGGTGTAGCATCCATTAGATGTGTACGACCTGTTTTAATTATGGGCATAAATTCTTCTGCTTTATCTTCAAGAGAACTTTGGAGACTAACTAAAGAAGGACATAGTGATTCTTCAATATCTAAAAGAGCTGAAAGGTGAATGGCTGAAGGAATAACGTCATTTGATGATTGACCTTGGTTTACATGGTCATTTGGATGTACCTTTGAACCCAATGACTTGGAAGCTAAATTAGCTATAACCTCATTTGCGTTCATGTTTGTAGAAGTTCCAGAACCTGTCTGGAACACATCTACTGGAAAATGATCGTCATAGTCTCCTTCTGCAACCGCTAAAGCTGACTCCACAATAGCATTCTTCATTTTTTCATCAATAATGCCCAATTCATAATTTGCTTCAGCTGCACCAGCTTTGATGAAGCCCAAAGCGCGTATGAAGGACCTAGACATTCTAAAACCACTAACTGGAAAGTTCAAAACTGCTCGCTGAGTGCTTGCCCCCCATAATGCAGATTCAGGAACTTCCATCTGCCCCATAGTATCGGATTCCGTGCGAGTGTAAGGGTCTGAAGGAAGGCTACCTGTAAGTGTCATCAAACTTCCTGCCTTTTTCGAAGATTTAGATTTGATTGAATTACGTAATTTCTCCTTTTGACTCTCAGGACATACGAAAAGCCCATATTTTGGAAATTTAACATGCCCTTCATTCAAATTTTCCATATGAACTTGAAGCATAGAATTGATTGAGAGGTCTGAATAGCACGCTTCTACATATTTTTGGAGGCTATTTCTAACTTCTTTAGTGACTCTAATCGAAGTATAGTCTATTTTAGGCATATTATCGTTAGAAAAAACCCCCTATTAAAGAGTATGCATTTTGCATAAATATACATTTTGCATACATAAATAATGCTGAAAAGAACCACCATTATAAAAAAATACTGCTTTTTTGATTAAACTGGTGCGTAAGGTGGAGGATTATGTGGATCCCAGCAAGTTACATACCTTTCATCCAACTCATCTAAGCGTTTTATCATTGAATCAGAGATGTCAAAGTCGAAAACTGCAAAATTCTCAATTATTCGATGCTCATTGACTGATTTAGGAAGAACTACCATCCCTCGCTGAATGGCCCAACGTATCAAAATCTGAGCTGGTGTTTTGCCCAACTCGTTAGAAATTGCTACCAAACGCTCTTCATCCATCCTTTTAGCGTGAACTAGAGGACTGTATGCCTCAATAATTATATTTTTAGAATTACAATATTCTAACAAATCTTTTTGATAGTGATATGGATGGAATTCAACCTGATTTGCCGCAGGTATAATTTCAAATTTCTGCTCTAATTCCTTTAAATGATCTATTGTGAAATTACTAACTCCAATCGACCTACAAAGACCCTTTTCTTTTAATTCTATAAAGGCTTTCCAAGAATCATTTCTTTTGTCTTTTAACGGCCAATGAATTAAGTACATATCAATGTAATCACAACCTAATCGGGCTAGACTTTTCTCACAAGCTTCAAGGGCTGTATCATAACCCTGATCTTTGTTCCACAATTTAGTAGTGATAAAAAGTTCCTTGCGATCAACATTTGCATCTTTAACAGCCCTACCTACGTCTGATTCATTGTCATAAGCTCTTGCCGTATCAATGTGCCTATACCCAGCTTTAATAGAATCAAAAACTGCATTGTAAGTAGAATCTCCTGGTTCTGATTTCCAAGTACCTAAACCTACAACTGGAATCTTATGCCCATCATTCATAGTCATGTACAATTGATCTGTCATAACCCTCCAAAGAACTGGCTAAATTAATTATTTGTATATGTCTACAAAATAATCATGTAAATGCCCATTAGAAGCGAGCCATTCAAATGAGTCTAAAGTATAAGGTTCACCCTTATAATTTGTAATTTTTCCGCCTGCCTCTTCCAAAATAACAATTCCACCTGCCATATCCCAAGAATTTGCCCCTGAAACTATGTATCCTTCCAATCTACCTGCTGCAATGTAAGCCATAGTCAATGCAGCCATACCCAATTTCCGAACTGATTGAATTTCTTTCTCTAAAGCTATAAAATTTCTACCCATACGCTGATAATATTCATCGTCTCTGTTGTAAGGAAGCCCTGACGCCACAATAGAATGTTTCATTTTCTTAACATTAGAAACATGAATCTGTCTAGGATCTCCCTTGCGATACAAATCATTCAAGAAAGCCCCATTGCCTTTAGTCGCATAAAATAATTCTTGGCGTATAGGGTCTGCCACAACCCCTACTAAGACTTCATCACCTCGACACAACCCAATCGAAGGGCCAAACATAGGAAATGAATGTGTAAAATTAATTGTTCCATCTAAGGGATCAACAATCCAAACTTTTTCACCTGGAAAATTCGTCCCCTCCTCTGCAATTATACCATAATCTGGAGTTTCCTCTCGTAATATCTCAGTTATTGCTTCCTCGCATCTGAAATCGACTTCTGTTACAACATCTATATCTGATTTAAAATCCAATTGGCGAAAATTACCATAACTCTCAGCAATTATTTCTGAAGCTTTTACTATAGCTTTAATCGCTACTTCTAACTCATTTACTGACAAAGAAAATCAACTACTCCCTCGAATAGAGGTCTCCCATCTCCTGGACCATCTGGAGCAATACCTGACGAGGTCCAATCTGTATGCTGCCAACCATGGAAAACACGCTCTGGATGAGGCATCATACCTAGAACATTACCTTTTGGATTTGTAATGCCTGCAATATCATGGGCTACGCCATTAGGATTCCAAGGATAACCTGGGTTAAGATCTCCTTCTGGGCTGCAATATCTAAAAGCAATCTGATTATTATCATCTAATTCCTTGAATTTTTCTGGTTCGACCATCAATTTACCTTCTGCATGTGCATTAGGTATAGACAAAACTTGATTTGTCTTGTAATTTTTTGTGAAAAAACTTTGGTTACTGGATTCTACACGAAGATGGACATGTCTAGCTTCAAATCTACTTGAATCATTAGTGTGCAATACGGCCTCTGGAACATTACTAATGCCTGAATCTTGCCCAGGTAGTGCACCCAATTCCACTAAAATCTGAAAGCCATTACACACTCCCAAAACAGGCCTGCCTTCATTTATATACTCATCGACTT
>JBJLBY010000010.1:0-12277 GCA_045567975.1 Candidatus Poseidoniales archaeon
TTTGCTACATTACAAGGCGATTATAATCCAGAAAATGGCTTAGATACATTTGCAGTTGCAGATGGCACTAATGCAGTAATCGTTGTCAAGGCCGATTCTTCGGGTAGTGACGATGAAAAAACATTATACAATTTTAATGCTTCAGCATATTCAGACCAAGAAAGAACGAATCGTATCTTAACTTTCTCAGATACAGATAATTATGTCGATAGGACAACTTATGAGACTAAGAATGCTGACGATGAAGATGCAGAGTTTGCTCATACTGCATGGAATCCAAATAATCTTCCAAAGGAAGAAGATACTCTGTTACCAAATCCATTTGTTTCTACACACATGAATACCTACAAGTATGTAGGTGAAGAGGAAGTAGATGGAATAGATTGCTACAAATATGAAGTGGATGAGGATGCATTCCCTTATTCAAGTGACAGTGTTTTAGCTCTGAAGGATACATTTGATGGAGCTTTACCTGCAGGAGTCGCTGGTACTTCTGCTGGCGAGATGGTTTACAAAGAAACTATTTGGGTTTCTAAGGATACTGGTCAAGTTGCAGATCGTTACCTAGATGTAATTGTTAATTTCGCTCCAGATGCAAGACTTGCAGGTAGTTTCCAAGCTACAGAAAGTTACGAATCAAATATAGTTTACGAAGGAACACTTGACGGTGCTAACATAACTGCCGACAGGAGAACTTTTTCTTCAGGTCCAGTATTCTCAGGTGTAGATAATGCTACAGGAGAAGCAAGAACTTACATGAATGCTTCTGGAACATTGTTTGTATCTGGTGAAGATGATCCACGAGTCAATTCTACATTTACTATAGATACGCACACACTACAGGCACAAGGTCAGGCACCTGACGGAACTTACATAGCAGGCGGTTCAACATTTTTCACGGTTGGCGCTACTTGTACTGATGGTGACGCACACACTTACGCAAACTTGTTTTTGACAACACATGTGAATACTTACACATGTTTAGAGCAAACTACCATACCAGGTTATCTAATTCCACTAGCTGGTTTAATGGGTAATACACCAGTAAATCATTACCAATCGGTTGAGAATGATGTGTATTATGGAAAATTAGATCAGGATGGAGATGGTGTAGTAGATACTCCTACACTTCCAGTATTTGATCCAGCAAGTGGGTATTGTATGAATCCTGCATTATGTTCAGACCGCCAATGGTCTAGCCTTATCGCTTACGCATTGACTCTGACTGCGCTTGGTGAGAGTGCTTTACAGATTCCAATTCAGTCAGATTCTACTATGGACCTCCCAGCTTTGGGAACTCCTCAGATGGTTACCGATGGAACTGCATTGATGGGCAGTCAATACCACCCTATTGTTCAAGCTAGTTTCACCGACATTGATGCTTACGCAGCAAGTTTGGGTTTAACTAATCCAGATGGTTCTGCAATAACATATGCAGACATGCCTTTTGCTATTGATCCAGTAGCCTCAGATAATTTTTCACTTCCTCAGCTTGGAGGTGACGATTGTGTGCTTGGCTCTACTTTACATCCTTTAGTTCAAGCACAGTTGGCTGCAATTCCAGGTTATACTGGATTATGTATTGATACAGCAGGTAACATGACTTTACCAGAAATATGTGGAGTTGTCACAGCTTGTAACTTTAGTAATGATATGTTTGGAGCAGATTTCCATCCATTTTTCCAGAGTTCTTTAGCTGAAGTCGAGGGTTATGAAGCAATGCCATTCCATACAGAAGGAGGTATGTCGCTTCCGTATCCTGGTGATTTGGATTGTCTTTCAGAAGGTAATTGTACAATGGGTTCATCCATAACACATCCACTTGTTATTGGTTTACTACAGCAAGTCATGGTAGGTCTTGGACAAGATGCAAACAATTACACAGCATATCCTTGGGTTCTATCAGCTAATATGACTATACCTGTTCCAGATGATGGAACTTTGTTTGCACAAGGTAAAGCTTTGATGGGGGCAAGTTTCCATCCTTGGGTTGTTACTAGTCCAGTTGATGGTTCTGGTCTTTCTTCATTGTCAGCCATGGGCGTTGACTACACCGCTTATCCATGGATGACAATTGATGCAGAGGGCAATAATCTAACTAAAACGTTACCAAATATGACAGAAGGTTTTGCAGATTACTTTTGGTTAAAGGATAGCTTAGATGGTTATACAACTAACCTCTCAAATGCATCTTTTGGCAACCAATCTAATCCAGCAGATCCAGCTACATGGGATGGTACTGTAAATGCATGGTGTGACATTTTAAAATGGATTGGAGCACATACACATGTATTCCAATGTATGAATGGGTTGCACATCCAATTCCTTTTGCAGTGGATACTTATGTACCACACATAGATTTCTATCATTTACCTAAGACTAGTGTGGCAGATTTACCAGTCATGCTTCCAGCTTCATTGCCAGTAATGGACAACGGCGCAGCACTTCCAGTTCTTGCTCCACAAACACTGGACATGTATATGGACTATGAGGAAAATGTATGGTTAGATCCAGTAACTGGTACAGTACTGGACCAAGACTTCAACATAACAGTTTCAATCAAATTCCCCTGGGGAACTAAAACTGTGGCTCAATCTATAATTGTAGAATACACAGAGGCACAAAAGTTAGCAAGCTCAGGTTCAAGATGGAATACTGAATTTGCTTACACTTATTTCCCAGGCAGTCCTTTGTCAGCAAGTGCAGATACTTCTAAGTTTGTAATAATGACCCTGAAGGGTGGTTACGCAGGCACAGAAAAGACCGAAGCAATCGAGACGATTGAAGATACAACTTCTTCATTGAGAACGGGTGAACAGACCGTACCAACATTATTGATTGGTCTTGCTATGGTTTCTTTGGCTGGTGGATTCTACACTTACTATCAGGGTCAAGGCGGTAGTTTTGGCGGTATGGGCATGGATGAACTTGATGGTGGCGAAGAAGAAGCTGCCCCAAGTATGGCTGTGGCAACTGAAGAAGATACATCAGAGGCAGAGTCTGCAGATGATGATTCCGATGGTGATTCCTCTGAAGATGATTCTGACGGAGATTCATCAGATGATGATTCTGATGATAACTCTGAAGACGAGTAATCAAAAATTAGCAGCATATGAGCATTGCCTCTAGACTGAAGATTTTCACTCAGGAACGTAAACGGCTTCTAACAGGTTTAGCTGTAGCTCTCTTGCTTCTTTTACCCAGTATATGGTTCGGTTTGGGGCATGTAATTGCTAAGCAAGCATTAACTGTACCACACGGTTGCGGTCTTTGGGAATCAAATACTCCTACTAATTGGACTGTAGATGATAATTGGGAATCTTTTGAGCCTTGGGCAGATTCAGATCAGAGAATATCAATGCGTAAAGATTTCAATGCAACTCCATGGCAGTTTGATTCTTATGAAACTATCAATTTTACAAGTAGAGATGATGTTAATCTTGAAGGATGGTATGTAGAGGTTAACGAGACATCACCAGTTGTTATTTTTGTTCATGGAGGTTATGAAAATGGTAAATGTAAACCAGAGATTTTGTTATCAGCTTCTTATTTGGCAAAGAACAATATTAATGTTTTCATGATAGATCTTAGAAATCATGGGAATAGTGAAGTAGTATCAGATTATTTTTACTTGGGTCAAAAAGAATATCTTGATATTTTAGGAGCATATGATTGGTTAATTGAAATAGAAGGTTATAATCCTAAATCGATAGGAATTGTTAGTATCTCAACTTATGCATTGGCATCAACACTTGCCTTTGATGAATCGGAGATTTCAGCTATGTGGCTAGATAGTGCAATAATTGATTTCCCATTGTTAGTTGGTAATGAACTAGAACGCTTGGGTTTTCCTAGGATGCTGTCTTCACCTGCTATAACTATGGGTGAAAGGTTAGTTGGTGTAAATTTAGATGACAAGGTTCCATTAGAAGTTGCATCAAGAGCTGGAGAGAGACCAATGTACCTAGTTCACGGAGATAGTGATGTTAGGATTTCTAATGAGCATTCAAAGAAATTTTATGATGAAGCTGTAAAAGCAGATGCAAATGTTACACTATGGCTTGTTGAAGACAGTGCTCACGTTGATGCATTATGGGAATACTCTGAAGATTACGAGTCTAGGATAGTATCCTTCTTTGACAATTCACTAGAAAGAAAAGCTTAATTTTCTTCCATAAATGGATAATTCCATTTATGTATCTTTAGATTGTTACGTTTAACAGATCTTGGCGAGATCCATCTTAGAAGATTCAGAGGTCCACCTGCCTTGTCGTTTGTTCCTGATGCTCGTGCACCACCGAAAGGTTGTTGAGCTACTACAGCTCCAGTAGGTTTGTCATTGATATAGAAATTACCGGCTGTAAATCTTAATTTATCATATGCTTTCTGAATATTATCTTCATTACTTGAAAAGATTGAACCTGTAAGAGCATATGGAGAAGCCTTATCACATAATTCTAGAACGTTATCGAATTCTTCATCTTTGTACACATAAACAGTCAATACAGGTCCAAATATTTCTTCAACCATAGTCTCAGATTCAGGATTTTTAGTAACAATAACTGTAGGTTCAATGAACCATCCCTTTTCACCGTTGTTATTTCCACCAGCTATTATCTCGCAATCTTTGTCACTTCTAGCTCTATCGACATATCCATTTATCTTGTCAAAAGCTCTTTGATCAATCACCGCAGTCATGAAATTTGTAAAATCATTACAATCTCCCATTTTAATCTTTGAAATTTCTTCTACAAAATTATCACTTATGTTGTTCCACACAGTCTCAGGAACGTAAGCTCTACTAGCTGCAGAGCATTTTTGGCCTTGATATTCAAATGCACCTCTTAACAATGCTACAATTAGTCCTTTTTGGTCACAGTCTGGATGAGCTACAACGAAATCTTTACCGCCGGTTTCTCCAACAATTCTTGGATATCCCTTCATATCGGGTAAAGCTGTTGCTATCCGTTGCCATAGTCCTTGAAAGACATTAGTAGAACCTGTAAAGTGAACTCCAGCAAAATCAGGCTTTGATAAGGAACAGTCCATAATTTCGCTCCCAGATCCTGGTAGGAAATTTATTACGCCTTTAGGCAGGCCAGCTTCCATCATTAGTTTCATGATTACGTAATTAGAATAGTATGAATTTCGGCTTGGTTTCCAAAGTGAAGTACAACCAACCAATGCTGGTGCGCTTGGTAAATTTCCAGCAATACTTGTAAAATTGAAAGGGGTAATTGCAACTATGAATCCTTCAAGAGGCCTAATTTCAGTTGTATTTACAGTTCCCTCAGGAGATACTAATGGTTGGAATTGGTCATGAAAATTTCTTGCATAATAAGCATTAAATCTCCAGAAATCAATTAATTCACATGCGGCATCTATTTCAGCTTGAAATACAGTTTTGCTTTGGTTTAGCATGGTAGATGCATTCACTTTCATCCTCCATTCTCCAGCTAATAAATCAGCACATTTCTCAAATATCTGAGCTCTTTTTTCCATACCCCTTCCAATCCACGTTTCTTGAGCCTCTATAGCTGCATTACATGCTTGTTCAATCGTATTCTTGTCAGCTAAGTGAACATTAGCAAGTATGTGAGAGTGATTATGTGGAATAACTTGTGTTACTGTGTTGTTTGTGTACACTTCTTTTCCATTAACTATACAAGGTATTTCGATAACTTCAGACATTTGTCTCTCAATTTCTACCTTAAGTTCTTTCTTTTCTTTACTATTCGGACCATAATTTAGTATAGGTTCATTATCGGGATGATTCTCCATATCATATTAGATAAACTGTGATTAATAGCATTATGTTCAGTAAGGCATAAGTATTCGATTCTAGATATAATCCCATGGCCCCTATGGATATGAGAGATAAAGATCCGTTTGCTAGTTCAGATGCAGAACCAAAAGACAACATATCTGCTGGAGGATTTGTCTTTAGAGCTGCTCTGAGGTATCTAAAAATATTTATTATATTTTATGGATTTGCTGCAATTGTCTATTATTTTGTATTCGGAAGTCTGCCTGGTTTTCCGGTATAATCTCTGTACAAGCTCGTTGAGCACTAGTCACAAATTAACTTTCGTATAAATCTGAAGAATTGTAAATATTGTCAAATATCAGTTTAGCAAGTCTGGCTAATTCAGGTTGATTCATCCACATGCCCAGCAACATATTATTTGATTCAGGTACGTCTAGACCACCTACACAGAATTCATTATTATCAACAAGAACAATGCCAGCAGCAGGCATTGATTCAGCAAGTCTAATTTCGAAATAACCTTCAAGTCTAGACAAATCTATACTACTATTTTTGTTTGGGAAGAGCATTCTGACTTTGACACCACGTCCACTAGCATCTGAAAATGCGCGACACAAGCTTCGAGGCATTTCTGAAGGTAAAATTGAGGCGATTACATCGATTGATTCATTTGCTCTTTCACACATAGATACTACTTGTGTAAATATTTCCATGTCTTTCACAGTTAATGTTTCAAGATAATCTACAGGTTTAGATTGGAATAAAGGTGCCAAATCGCTATCAACTAATTTTGCAGCATTTGTTATTTCATTAGTTTTTCTTTTAGAAATTTCTTTAGGGTCAACAGGATAGTATGTTTTCGGATGTTTACTACCTTCTGTAACAATTCCATCAGCAAGTAGGTTGTCTATCACGCCATAAATTTTGGCTCTAGAAAAATTTATAGATCTACTTATTTTACCAACTGTAGATTCTTTCGAAACAAGAAGAACATGATAAATTCTGGCTTCATCATCAGATAGCCCTAGTTGTCTCAGTATTTTGATCTGCTTTTCAGACTGAGATTTTTGGTCTTGTGAAAGGTTGGCCATATACATAATTCACACTTGAGGTATATAAATGTTTCATAAAATCAATAAAGCTCATTAGTTTTATATATCGCTACCACTTTATCAGAGGACATGACAGATGTAGTAATATGCGGTTTTTCACGTTCACCTTTTACACCAGCTCACAAGGGAGGTCTTAGCAAAATTAGGCCTGACGATTTAGCTGCTCAGGTAGTTAAAGGATTAATTGAAAAGACGGGAATAAAGAAAAATGATGTTGAAGATTTGATTCTAGGATGTGCTTTCCCTGAAGGAGAGCAAGGAATGAATCTAGCACGTAATGTAGTTTTCTTATCAGGATTGCCAAACAGTGTCGGAGGAGTTACCGTCAATAGGTTTTGTGCTTCCTCAATGCAGGCCATACATCAAGCAGCAGGTTCGATAATATCAGGATCTGGAGATGTTTTCATAGCTGCAGGTGTCGAATCTATGTCAAGAGTGCCAATGGGCGGCTTCAATCCTATGATGAATCCTTCTTTGGTTAATCTTGATGCTTACATTGGTATGGGTCATACGGCTGAGAATTTGGCAAAAAAACATTCTATTCCCAGAGAAAGGCAGGAAGAGATGGCATTGTCTAGTCACCAAAAGGCTGCAGAAGCAATTTCAAATAATTCATTTGATGAAGAGATTATTTCTATAGGGGATGTAAGCCAGGATGGTTGCGTAAGATCAGATACAAATCTTGAGTCTATGGCTAAATTAAAACCAGCTTTTGACAAAGGAGGTGTAGTAACTGCGGCAACTTCCTCACCACTTACTGATGGGGCTGCAGCAGTATTAGTATGTTCAGAAAAATATGCCAAAGATAACAATCTAAATATTATGGCATACATTAGAGGAATGGCAATTTCAGGTTGTGATCCAGACATAATGGGAATAGGTCCAGTTTTGTCTTCAATGAAGGCATTGGATAGGGCCGGTCTGAAACTTAGTGATATGGATTTTATTGAGATGAACGAAGCTTTTGCAGCTCAGAGTCTTGCTTGCATTGATGAATTGGGAGTTGATATGAATAAGCTCAATGTTCACGGAGGTGCTATAGCAATGGGGCATCCTTTGGGAGCAAGTGGAGCCAGGATAACAGGAAAGGCAGCATCACTACTCCACAATTCAGATAAAAAATATGCTCTTTCAACTATGTGTGTTGGAGGTGGGCAGGGTTGTGCTACAGTATTGGAAAGAGCTAAATGAAAATTGAAAAAGTTGCAGTAATTGGCGCAGGCGTTATGGGTAGTGGTATTGCAGCTCATGTGGCTAATGCAGGCTTTCCAGTTACATTACTAGATATTGTACCTAAAGATGCAAAAAATAGGAGTGTTATAGCTGAAACTGCAGTAAAGAATATGCTTAAGCCAGTTAAGTTAGGCAGTCCAACTCCTTTGATGCATAAGGATAATTCTAATCTTATTGAAACTGGTAATTTAGAAGATAATTTAGAAATGATAGCTGATGCAGATTTAATTATTGAGGTAGTTCTTGAAAGACTTGATATCAAGCATGATGTTTTCAAAAAGATAGATAGCGTTAGAAAGCAAGATTCGATTGTTACATCTAATACGTCAACTATTCCAAGAGAATTATTGGTTGATGGTATGAGCAAAACATTTGCTTCAGATTTCCTAATCACACATTTTTTCAATCCGCCAAGGTATCTTAGGTTGTTAGAGATTGTTTCAGGAAACGAAGTAAATGAGGAAAAAATAAATCTTGTAGCAAATTTCTGTGATGTCCAACTTGGAAAGGAGGTTGTGCAGTGTAATGATACTCCTGGTTTTATTGGAAATAGAATTGGAACTTATTGGACCTTAATTGGAATGATTGAAGCTGTAAAGTTGGGTTTAACCGTTGAAGAAGCAGATGCTATAATGAGTAGACCGATTGGAGCACCCAAAACAGGTATTTTTGGATTGGCAGACGTAGTTGGTCTTGATTTGATACCTCACGTTACCGAGAGTATGTCTTCAAATCTTCCTAAAGATGATATGTACAATATTGGTGTCGATGAGCAGAATAAATTAGGTATAGATCAAATTTTGTCTAAGATGATCAAAGAGGGATACACAGGTAGGAAAGGTAAAGGAGGATTCTACAGATTAAATACAGATTCAGGGCAAAAAGTCAAAGAATCAAGGGATTTAGAGTCTGGAAAATATTCAAAATCTTCTAAGAAAGTCAATCTAGCAAGTGTTAAAGCTGCAAAGAAGGGATTGAGAAAATTAGTTGAATTCGATGATAAGGGTGGTGAATATGCATGGAGAGTATTATCGAAAACTTTAACCTACGCAGCATCTTTAGTACCTGAAATCACAGGCAGTATTGTAAATGTGGATATGGCTATGAAGAATGGTTTTCTATGGAAAAAAGGGCCATTTGAGATGCTAGATGATTTGGGTCCATCATGGTTTGCTGCAAAAGTATCTGAAGAAGGATTAAAGGTTCCTCATTTACTGGAAAAAGTTGGAGAGGATAAATTTTACAAGGTGCAAGGCAAAGATGTTCTTTATTTATCTACAGAGCTCAACTACGCTAAGCTAGTTAAGCCAGAAGGATATCTAACTGCATCTGATGTAAAACGTGGTCAAGATCCAAAATTCCGTAACCCTTCAGCAAGTCTTTGGGATATGGGTGATGATATTCTTTTGATTGAATTCCATAGTAAAATGAATTCGATGGATCCATTGATAATGGAAGCGATTACAGAAGCTGTTGACCTGTGCGAAAAAGGAAATTTTCAGGGAGTTGTTATCGGAAATGATGGAACAAATTTTTCAGCAGGTGCGAATCTAGGCTTGTCTACATTTGTTGCTAATGTTGGAGCTTGGGATGAGGCTGAGAAATTTGTGTTCGGTGGCCAAGTTGCATTTATGATGCTTAAACATGGTAATTTTCCAGTCGTTGGTGCGCCTTCAGGCCTCGCAATTGGAGGTGGTTGCGAAGTATTACTAGCCTGTGATTCAATTCAAGCCCATTCAGAGAGCTACATCGGCCTGGTCGAGGTAGGTGTAGGTTTAGTTCCAGCTTGGGGTGGTTGTAAAGAAATGATTACTAGGTGGGCTGAAGATGAAGATGAACCAAAAGGACCAATGGCAACAGTTACTAAGATATTTGAGAACGTTGGAACTGCTAAAGTAGCAACGAGCGCCCAAGACGCTAGATCCTTGAAATTTTTAAGAAATAATGATAGAATTACTATGAATCGTTCTAGACTCCTTTCAGATGCTAAGAGATTCTGTCTGGAATTGGTAAATGAATATGAAGCTCCAGAACAGAAGAGCCATTACCTAGCTGGAGAGTCTGGAAAGGTAACACTTGATTTGGCAGTCAGTGATTTGGTTAAAGCAGGTCATGCTACTCCACATGATGTAACAGTAACTTCTCACTTATCTTACATTTTAACTGGAGGAGATACGGATCCTACTCAGTCAGTTTCTGATGAGGATATTCTTAGAATGGAAAAGGAAGGAATTATGTCTTTAATGAAAACAGAAGAAACAATGGAACGGATAGAGCATATGCTCTCAACAGGAAAGCCACTGAGGAATTAATATGGTTGATTACAAAACACCGAAAAGAGATTATGAATTCATACTGAAAGAAGTACTTGATGTAGAGAATCAAATAAAGGGATACAAAGGCTATGAAGAAGCTACTTGGGATATGATTGAAATGCTCAGTGATCAGTACAGTGAAGTAGCCACTGACTATTGGCTTCCATCTAACAAAGATGGTGATGAATTAGGTGCTCAGTTTGAGGATGGAAACGTAACTTTACCACCAAGTATGAAAGCTGCTTCTAAAATCATAATTGATTCAGGACTTACATCACTTTTTGGCCATAAAGAATATGGTGGAATGGAATTTCCTCATGTTTTTAACGTGTTTGCTGATGAAATCTCTTGTTCATCAAATATGGCGCTTGGTATTTACATGGGACTTACAAAGGGAGCTTACCATTGTATTCACAGTCATGGTAGTGAAGAGTTGAAAAATTTTTATCTACCAAAATTTTTGACGGGTGAATTTTTTGGAACAATGTGTCTTACAGAGGCTCATTGTGGTACTGACTTAGGTTTGATTAGAACCACTGCTAAGGAGGAGAGAGATGCATATCGCATAAGTGGTCAGAAGATATTTATTTCAGCAGGGGAACATGATTTGTCAGAGAATATAATACATTTAGTTCTAGCTAGGCTTCCAAATTCACCAGAGGGGGTTAAGGGCATTAGTTTGTTCTTAGTTCCAAAGATATTAGTTGATAATGAGGGCAATCTTGGAGATAGAAACAATGTCAATTGTGTGTCTATTGAAGAAAAAATGGGTGTACACGGTTCAGCAACTTGTGTTCTAAGCTTTGAGAATTCTCTGGGATATTTAATTGGAGAACCAAATAAGGGCCTTCAGGCTATGTTTTCTATGATGAACACTGAGAGGATTGCAGTAGGTATGCAAGGTTTAGGTCTATCAGAAATAGCATATCAGAATGGTCTTTCGTATGCAAAGGATAGAATTCAAGGACGAGATCTGAAAGAGCATAAGAATCCAGAAATGGAAGCTGATCCTTTGCTAGTTCACCCCGATGTTAGAAGAATGTTACTACGTTCGAAGGCACTTATTGATGGAAGCAGAATGCTAGCCTGTTGGACTGCCCTAGCAGTTGATAAATCAGCAAAGGATCCCGATCCTTCAGTTCGGAAAGAGAATTCTGATTTAGTTGAATTAATGACTCCTATTGTGAAAGCTTTGTTAACAGATTTCGGTATTGAAATAACAAATGATATGCTTCAAATTTTTGGAGGTCATGGTTACATCAAGGAATATGGTATGGAACAGTTTGTTAGGGATGCAAGAATAGCTCCAATATGGGAAGGTACAAATGGAATCCAAGCTCTTGACTTAGCAGGTCGTAAAATGCCTCAAGGCATGGGAAGGTTACTTAGACGTTTTTTCCATCCAGTCTTAGCTTTTATCGAGCAGAATCGAAGTGATTCTGAAATGGCTGAATTCGTTGTTCCATTCGAGAAAGCTTTTAGAGGTTTACAAAAAACCACACTTTTCATGGCCCAAAAAGGTTTGACTAATCCTTATGAAATCGGCGCAGCTGCGACAGATTATTTGAGGCAATTCGGCCTTGTAGCAGTAGGATACATGTGGCTTCTCATGATCAAGAAGGCTTTTTCAAAGAATGGGAGTTCAGATTACTACAAACATAAAATTATCCTAGGTCGTTTTTTCTTCGAGAGAATTTTACCTGAAACCTTATCTCGCGCAATAGCGATATCTTCAGGTTCAACTACAATGATGTCTATGCCAGATGAGGGCTTTAATAGCGAGCATAGCTTTTCGGGCGTTGCATGAGTAATTGGCCAATATCAACAAAGATTCCGGTTTTGTGGGGTGA
>JBJLBY010000011.1:0-11669 GCA_045567975.1 Candidatus Poseidoniales archaeon
TAATGATGTGCCACATAAATTTGAAGCAGGGACGCCTAATATTTCTGGTGTAATAGGACTTTCTGCAGCAATAGATTATATGAATGAAATAGGAATTGAAAATATTTCTAATCACGAATCTGAATTATTAAAATATGCATCAGAGGAATTAAGAAAAATAGATAATGTAGATATAATCGGAAATGCTGAAGACAAAGCAAGTGTAATATCATTCGTAATCAAGGATATTCATCCACATGATATTGGAACAATTATGGATTCAGAGGGGGTAGCAATAAGAGCAGGGAAACATTGTACAGACCCAGTTATGGATTTCTATTGCATACCTGCTACTGCAAGAGCATCTTTTGCAGCATACAACAACAAAGATGATGTCAACAAACTAATAAAATCTGTCAAGAAAGCAATAGAGGTCTTTGGATGAGTGATCTAGATGAATTATATTTAGAAGTAATAATAGATCACAATAAGAATCCAAGAAATAAAGAAAAATTGGAAAATCATACACATGAAGCAAAGGGAGACAATCCAATGTGTGGCGACAAAATTTCAATACAATTGATAATAGAGAATGGCGAAGTATCTGATGTGAAATTTACAGGCTCTGGATGTGCTATCTCAACTGCATCTGCAAGCATTCTGACTGAGGAAATTAAAGGGAAAAATAAAGATGAAATTGAAAAATTATTCAAAGGCTTTCATGGTCTAGTAACGGGTAATGAAGATAATAGTGACTTAGGAAAATTAGCAATCTTTGAAGGTGTAAAGAAATATCCTGCAAGAGTAAAATGCGCAACTCTTTCATGGCATGCCCTAATGGCTGCAATAGAAGGAAAAGAGGAGACGACCACAGAATGAATAAAGATCTAGAGAAAAGAATAATTAAATCTATCAAAAAAGTCTTTGATCCTGAAATACCTGTAAATATCTATGAGCTAGGATTAATATATAAAATAGACTCAAAAGATGGTGAGAATATAGACATAACAATGACACTCACATCACCCTTTTGTCCAGTGGCTGGTTCTTTACCAAAAGAAGTTGCAGCTCGTGCTGAAGAAGTAGAGGGGGTCAAAAAAGCAAATGTTGAGCTTGTATTTGAACCTCCGTGGAGTATGGACTTAATGTCTGATGAAGCTAAGCTAAAATTAAATCTTACTGAAAACTTTTCAATATAAATTTATGAAAGAAATAGACGTGATTGGATTACAATGTACTCAAGCTGTTATGGCTGTTCTGCGAGAAATTGTTTCTATGAAGGAAAGCGAAGAAATGCACATAAGCTATGAAGAGCCAAATGCTAGAAGAGATATCTTAGCAATGGTAAAGAGAAGAAAATACAATTTAGTAAAAGACGACAAAAAATTATTGATTATTACAAAATGAGTAAAAAAGAAACTCCCCTAGTAGAAGCAAGAATGCCAACGCCATTTGGAACATTCAGGTTAGTTGCTTTCACTGGCGACTCTAAAGATAAAGAAAATCTTGCACTCGTAATGGGAGAGATGAAGGGAGAAATTTTGGTCAGAGTACATTCTGAGTGCTTCACAGGGGATGTTTTACATTCGATGCGATGTGATTGTGGAGAGCAACTAGAATTAGCAATGAAAAGAATTGCTAAAGAGGGAAAAGGTGTGATTGTTTATCTGCGTCAAGAAGGAAGGGGCATTGGACTTGTGAACAAATTAAAGGCTTACAATTTACAAGATGACGGAATGGATACTGTAGAAGCAAACGTAGCACTTGGGTTTGAAGCCGAAATGAGAGATTACAGTGGAGCTACAACAATATTGAAAAATTTGGAAGTAAAAGAAATTAAGTTGATGACTAACAATCCTACAAAAGTAGATGAATTAAAAAAAGATGGATTTACAGTCAAAATGGTAGGACATAAAACAAAACCAAATAAAGAAAACAAGGATTACCTAGATACCAAAGCTAAAAAAATGGATCATGAACTTTAATTCAACGAACTTTTTCTTTTTTAATACTTTTATTTTTGGGATTACCTGCAACAATCATAACCCATAAAACAAACATCGACATTATCAATGCATATTGTCCTGTATGCCACCAAAAATAGTGGAATTTATCCCATGTACTAAATCCGTAAATATGAATCAAAGGGTACCCCGATATTATTCTTATCAAATTTTCAATGAAAATAAAAATTACAGCATATATTGCCCATTTGACACGTACCATAGGTTTCACTCCCCTAAAGCATAGTATTAGTAGACTTAGAAAAATTGTTTCATGGAGGCCTGTACACTCTGATACAATTTCCATATCAATCATATCTTCATAAGATAAAATTGTAGCGTTTTCTCCTCTGATATATACTGAAATCCCAAATGCGCTTTCAATGACATAAATTACCCACGTAAGAAATTGCTGATAGAAAAGTAAAGAATTTTCATCTCTAGTTAAATATTGAAACAAAAGATCTATTGGCAAGACAAAAGCCATAACTAGAAAAAAATTGAAAGCAACGCCAACTAATACTTTATCAGATTTCTTCTCAGCCTGTAAAGAATTACAGATTCGATTCTCTAGATTATTTAGGTAAAAACCAAGGTTGTCTGCATACCTTTCAAAAAGATATGACGGCTCTACTGACAATGGCCCTATCCAAAACAAAATAGAAAAGAAAAATAAAGAGAAAAGCAAGCTGGCTATACCAAACGAAAAACTATCTGAACTAAAGGATAAGAAAATTAAATAGAAGGACATAAGGAAAATAATTCCTCTAGCAATATCCTGCCGATTTAAGGGCGCTACTGCTATCTCATTTGTAATTTTACCCATTATTATGTAAGGATAAACATAGATAAAAGTTATACATTCATTTTTCTAATAAAAATATGTGCTTCTTCAAGAATATTTTTAGCATTATCATAAGTCAACCTTTCAATTGCTTCTTCAAAATTCATCCATACGAAATTTTGATGTTCAGAACTTAAAGAAACGTCCCAAACTCTAGTTATAGCAAGAAAAAAGACAACCTTCTTACTAACTGATACTTGACCTTTACTAATTTTGTAATCTGTAAATTGTTTGAAATTAGGAATTATCTCTGCATCATCTATATCTGTTTCTTCTTTAAGTTCCCTTAGTGCAGTATCAATTTCTTCTTCACCAAATTCCACATGTCCTTTGGGAAAATCCCAATGGCCTTCTCCTCCGCTCTCCTCGTTATTGTGCTGAAGCAGTAAGAACCTATCTGAATTAAATAATACGACACCACAAGATTTTTCCATATTGTGGATCTAAACCTAACGCTTGGAAGTTTAATTCCTACGTGTCTTGGAGAGAGCTGTGGCAACAAGTCCTAAGGCAAAGATTGTGAAAATAGGATCAAAACCTGGTAAGAAAACTCCTCGAACCCAAAGAGTTGCAGTTACAGATCTTGCTTCTGTCTCACCTTCTAAAGTAGTAGACACTTGCATAATTACTGTGTGGTATTCATTACTCCAGCCAACTACTGTTCCTCTAGGTGTAGAAACAGAAACTTGAACTGGCTGCTCTTGAAGTGTATCAACCAAATATTGGGCCGCAGAAAGTGCTACAACGAATCCAGAATCTTCTAAGTCTTTTAAGTTGAGAATTTGCACAGCTAAAGTATCTTGGTAATTACCGTTGTTAACTGCTGTAAAGGTCAAGAAAAATTCTTTACCTGGACCTATTCTTTGGAAAGGTTGAGTTGCTTGAACTGATAACCTAGCATACTGATCTATAATAACTGCAAAACCTGCGTTCTTGTTAACTGAATTTAATTGTGTGTTAGTTTCACGACCTTGAGCCAGAGCACTAACTTGAACATTTTTGTAAGAAGATTGTGTTAACGCCAAAGCACAAATCGGTACTGTAATACTGCCTCCTGGAGCAAGAGTGACTGAAACTGCACCAGGTGAAATCGTAACGCCACCTCCGCTGAGGGCCACATCGACATCTATTGTAGCTTGACCTTCATTGGAAACAACCATCTCAGTACAACCTACTCCACTAGCACCAGGTCTTACATCCAAATTGACTTGACCGTCTGTGAAACTGATTGAATAAGCAACTGCGGCCTGTGCCTGAGCTGGAGGGGTAAACATTAACAATGTTGTCCCAAAAACAAGTGCGGCAAGTAGAACTGCTTTCGTAATTTTAGTCGTCATTAGTTTCTCCACTGTCGGCGTCCGAGCTACCAAACACCGTAATCGCACTTTAGCTCACCCATAAAAAGGCTTACCTTAATTGAATAAGCCAAATTTTAACTGTTAAGATGCCATTTTAGCCCTTAGCTCTTCAGCTGTAGGCTCGACGAGGATTGAATCATCTGGGAACAAAATAACGGGAATCCTGCGAACGCCATTATTCAATTCAATCGCCTTGTCTGTGGCTTCTTGGTCATCATCCATATTTACAAATTCATAATCTGTTTTCAGCTCTTTAAAAACTTCTTTAGCGATCACACAATCTTTGCAAGTGGTAGTTCCATACATCTTTATTTGGTTCATTTTGTTACCTCTGAATAGGCTTCTACATCAAGGCATGCGCATATTAGATTTCGGTCTCCGTATGTATTATCTACTCGGCCAACTGAAGGCCAGAATTTATTATCCTTTAACCAATTAACGGGATAAGCTGCTTTTTGCCTTGTATAACTATGAGTCCATTCATCCGAACTAACTTCTAAAGAGGTATGAGGCGCACATCTAAGAGGATTATCATTTTCTTCAAACACGCCATTAATTACATCATTAATTTCAGACCTAATTGCAGCCATAGATTCGCAAAATCTATCTAATTCGGCCTTGGATTCAGATTCAGTAGGTTCAATCATCAATGTATTTGCAACGGGCCAAGACATAGTAGGGGCATGGAAACCAAAATCCATAAGCCTTTTTGCTATGTCATCAACAACCAAATTTGCTTGAGCTAGTAGTTCTCGTGTATCTAGAATGCATTCATGAGCAACATAACCTGAAATTCCCTTGTAAAGCACTGTATAATGTTCTGAAAGTTTCTTAGCAACATAATTTGCATTCAATATAGCAACTTGTGTAGCCTTAGTAAGACCATTTGAACCCATCATTGCAATGTAAGCCCAAGAAATCGGTAAAATACTCGAACTGCCCCAATTAGTTGCCGAAACCGGACCAGTTTTTCCTTTAGATTTATAGGTATCAAGAGGGTCAGAAGGTAAAAAATCTGAGAGGTGCGAGGCTACACCAATTGGACCCATACCTGGCCCTCCACCTCCATGTGGTATGCAGAAAGTTTTGTGAAGATTCAAATGACATACATCAGCTCCTATTTCGCCAGGCTTGCAAAGCCCAACCATAGCATTCATGTTTGCTCCATCCATGTAGACTTGGCCCCCATTGGAATGTATAATTTTACATACTTCTTTAATCTCTGATTCAAAGACTCCGTGAGTTGATGGATAGGTTATCATAGCTGCCGCGAGTTTAGAAGAATATTCCTCAGCCTTTTGCTTCAAATCAGAAACATCTATGTTTCCATGTGAATCGCAATTGACTCCAATGACTCTCATCCCAACCATTACTGCAGACGCAGGGTTAGTACCATGCGCTGAAGTAGGAATTAAACAAACATTACGGCATGAATCATCTCGTGAATGATGATAATCCCTAATCGCAAGCATGCCTGCATACTCTCCTTGACTACCTGCATTCGGTTGTAGGGAAATCTTAGAAAATCCCGTTATCTCACATAACCAATTCTCTAAGTCTGTAAATAAATCCAAATAACCTTGAACCTGATTAAGTGGTGCATATGGATGTAAATTCGAAAAAGCTGGCCAGGTTACAGCCTCCATCTCTGTTACTGAATTGAGTTTCATAGTACATGAACCTAAAGGAATCATACTGAAATTTAATGAAAGATCCTTTGACTCAAGCTTGTGTATGTAACGAAGCATATCTGTTTCTGAATGGTATGTATTGAAAACAGGATTATCCAAAAAAGAAGAGGTTCTAATTAATGAATCTGGAATACATACTTTTGATGCTGAAGAAAGCTTAACGCCAAATATATCAGCTATGGTCTCAATATCGCTAATATTCACCGTTTCATCTAGAGAGATACCAACTGAGTCACCATAACTCCAAAAATTCACTTTAGAGGATTGGGCTTTCGAAATTATAAAATCTGAATCACATTTTACTCTTATAGTATCAAAAAAATGATCTGAATACAATTCGTAACCTCCATCAATAAGGCTAGAGGCTAAAGTATCAGTTAAGTAATTTACACGTTTAGATATTTGTTCTAACTGCTTTGGACCGTGATAAACTGCATACATAGATGACATTATAGCTAATAAAACCTGAGCAGTACAAATGTTACTCGTGGCTCTGTCTCTTCTGATATGCTGCTCTCTAGTCTGTAAAGCTAACCTTAGTGCATTGTTACCATGTGAATCTTTAGAGACTCCAATTAAACGGCCTGGTAGATTCCTTTTAAACTTTTCTCGAGTAGCCATAAAAGCTGCATGAGGGCCTCCAAAACCCATTGGAACTCCAAAGCGTTGCGAATTGCCTACGACTATATCTGCACCCCACTCTCCAGGTGGTTTGAGAAGACACATAGCAAGAAGATCTGTAATGGCTATGACTAAACTACCATTCGAATGTGCTTTTTCAACAACCTTAGACAAGTCTTTAACTGAACCCGAAGAGGTAGGGTACTGTACTAAAACAGCAAATGTATCTTCATCAAGAGAGAAACTAGAAATATCTTGTTCCAACACCTTAATTTCTAAAGGTTCAGCTCTTGTTTTAACAACATTAACGGTTTGTGAATTAATATCATCTAACAAAATGAATGTTGATCTTCGACCTCTTAGGGCATTGCATGCCATACTCATTGCTTCTGCAGTCGCTGTTGCTTCGTCAAGTAAAGAAGCGTTTGCAAGATCCATCGATGTTAAATCTGATATCATGGTTTGAAAATTTAATAGTGCTTCAAGACGGCCTTGAGCTATTTCAGCTTGGTATGGAGTATATTGAGTATACCAACCTGGATTCTCAAGGATGTTTCTTTTAATTACGCCTGGAATAAAAGTTCCATAGTATCCATGTCCTAAATAGCTCTTAAAAATATTATTTTTAGAAGCTAAATCTGACAACCTTCTTAATGCATCCTTTTCTGATAAAGAGTCTAGTAATTTCATTTGCGAAGTAGTACGTATTTTACTCGGAATTATCTGATTAGAAAAATCATCCAAACTATCAAATCCTAATTCAGCAAGCATTAATTTTATCTCATCTGCTGAAGGACCTATGTGGCGATCAACAAACCTGTCTGGATGGAAATCTAAATTTTTCATAAATAATGATAAGACAAATTGCGGACGGGAGATATGAGTGTTTCGCCAATAAAGTACCCGTTCCATTTATTTGCCCATTGCTAAGTACTCAACTCCATGGTAAGAAACGCCGTTAGGCTTTACACCGTGGAAGAAGCAAATGGACTTTTAGATTTCATAGGTCCTCTGCTGACTGATTTATCTGATTATTCTGTAAGGCAAGAGATGCTCGAAGAACAATTAGAAGAGATTATGGAAGAAGTAAAAGATGACTACAGGGCTGCCTTAAGACCTGGTTGGGAGGAGTTACAAATTGAACTTGAGAATAATATCAATATCGTCAATAATCTCACAATAGAACTGGGCAAAATGGGAGTAGAAGTTGATGATCCAACACTAGGGATAGCTAATTTCAACTCATTAAGAGGTGTCGAAACTGTATTCTTATCATACCGTCTTGGTGAAAAACAAGTTACCTATTGGCACCATCTGGATGAAGGATATGAATGCCGAAGAAAAATGGAAAGAGAACTAGATATTATAAAACAATAGAACCCTTTTGAAGAGGCTGTAATTAGCTGCTTATGTTTAAAGCTAAGAAGATTATTGTATTCATGCCCGATGATGGCAAAACTAAAACATACGAAAATGTAGAATTTCAATCGAACCCTGAAGTTGGGCTCTTAGCCCTCTTTCCTAAAGATGGCAAGGAATCTATTATGTACTCAGGATTAAGTTTCCAGATAGAGATGGATGAAGGAAGCTCGAAGGAATCTTACGAAATGGCCCAAAAAGCACATTCTATGTCTAAAGAACAAATGAAGATGATGCTAGAAAGAGAAACTGGACCTAACGACAGGTTCACATCATCGTTTGGATAAATGGCAAAAGTAGAGCTAGTCGTTTTTGACATGGATGGTACTTTATTGAAACCTCGATCCTGCTGGGCACACATACATGATTATTTTGGTACGGATAATAGTGATATGCTAAAGATGTATATCGATAGAAAAATATCTGACCAAGACTTTGTGAAAGCAGATTTTAAATTATGGCAAGAGTCTACTGAAGACATTGTTAACGAAGATTACGTAAACAAAATATTAGATAATATAGAACCTATACAAGGTGCTAAAGAATTGGTTGAAACTTTACATTCATATAATATAAGAACTGCAATAATTTCTGGAGGAATTCAATATTTAGCCGATAAATGGGCTCAAAAATGGAAAATGGAACGGGCCTTAGCCAATGAACTTAGAGATGATGATAACGGAAGTTTAAGTGCAAAAATAAACGTTAGAGGGAACGCTAAGGGACCTGTAATGGAAAAATTGATGAGGGAAATGAATGTCAAAAAAAATCAAGTAATCTCAATTGGTGATACTGTAGTTGACCTGCCACTTTTTGAAAGGTCTGGATACAGCATAGCAGTCAATACTGAAGACTCTAGAGTAATCAAAAATGCTGATTACCACCATAAAGAAACTGATTTATCAAAATTAATACCTATTGTAAAAAAATTAGCAAACTATTAATTAATACATCCACCTGTTGAGGTGAATGCGATTGTATAACTTTAACGTAACATTTATGGCAGTTTTATGTATCGCCTTATTATCAAATTCTGCAACTGGTGAAGACCCCGATGTAGAATTAAAATCCTTTAACTATACTAATGATTTTGAAGATGGGGAAGCTATAACTTATGTGTCTAGTGGAAAAAACAACTCCACCGAATACAAATACAAAATTTTTGATGATGATGATGACTTTCCTAATGATTGGGAAGAACATGAATTCGATGATAGTTCATGGAATATGGGAAATGCCCCCTTTGGAAATAAAGCAAATGGAGAAACTGAACCTGGAACAATATGGCAATCTGAGTACACGGAAGGCTATGATGGTGACAAGGATTACATTATCATAAGAAAAGCATTCACTATTGATAACAAAGATAATGTATTAGGAGGGACCATAAAATCCGCATATACAAACTACTATGCAGCTTATCTTAACGGAGTTAACATACAAAATTGTCTTACCTATAGTGGGGGTTGTTACGAAGGTGATGCAGATTACTGGAATAAAGTAGTAAATTTTGATACGAGCATTCTTCTAGAAGGTGAAAATGTGCTTGTTTTAGTAGGAAGAGATAGCCTTTACCAGGGTGGAGACAACACTACTTGGCTTGATTGTGAGCTTGATTTAAGAGTACAGACTTGGAAAGACGATCAATTAATTCTAGGAGATGACGTAAAATTTAAAATTGATTTTTTCAACAATGAAAGCTATAATTTATCTAATGTTAATGTTTCTGTTGAAATAGATAACTTAACTTTCAAAAATCAGACAATCAACATTCAAAAAAACAGTAGCTATGAGTGGCTAGTTGATTGGACGCCAAATCGACTTGGATACCATAATGTATCTGCAAAAATATTTAACACAAGTATGGAAAAAATAATACATGTAGGATACTACGCATACAGCCTAAACTTTACTAGTACAAATATTAGTGCAGACATTGGTGAAAGCATTGAATTTAAATTTGAAATAACAAACGAAGGAGATGTGAATGATACATTCTCTTTTTACACCTATTTACCTTCTAATGATTGGAGCTATAAATTTGAACCCAACTCAGCCACACTGTTTCCTGAAGAAAAGCTAGAAATTATATTGAATGTGACTATCGGAAGTAACGCTCCTGCTGAAAGTTACGAATTATATCCAATAATTAGGTCTAAATATTATAATCAACGCGTTAATGCAATTATAGAGTCTGGAGTAGAAAACTCAACAATTTTTAACTACAAGATATGGAATGCCAGTGAATTTCCAAACAACTTTTATGAAATTGGTTATAATGATTCAAATTGGAGTACTGGTGCAGCTCCATTTGGTGATGATGAATTAAATGGAAGAGTACCAAATACCCTCTGGCAAACAGATGATTCAAATTACACTTACATAACTACAAGACACTGGTTCAATTATACTGGTGAACTAAACTTTAGCCAAATACAAATCAATATCGCAGCTGATAATTACTATAGAGCATATCTGAACGGTGAATTGATTGAAGATTGTCTTAGCTACAGTGGGGGTTGTTACGGCGAAGGTGATTATTGGGATGCATCAATTAATTTCAATAAGTCTTGGTTAAACGAAGGTGAAAATCTTCTAGCTGTAGCCGGAAGAGATGAAACTTACCAGGGAGGAAATGGACAACAATGGCTGGACCTAAATTTAGAAACTGTAGATCTTAAGTCAAAGCTTTGGGAATTTGATGAAATATATCAGAAACTAATTGTTAATGTAAATGAAAGTTATAATTTTAGTATTCTAGTACCAATACAAGAGAAAGAAGTAAATGAAGATAGTAATCCTTACACTTTTGCAATATGGATTATAAACGATGGTAACACGCCAGACACATACAATGTAACTATCTCACTGAATGATACAACTAATTTTAGTATTTTAGGATATAATTCAAACGTAAGTGTACAATACGGAAATGATGGAGATATTGAACTAGAGATAATGCTAATGCAAAATGTGAATGAATTTTCATTAGGTCAATTCGACGTTAGCATCTCTTCATTAAATTCAACCGAATCTTATGTTCAAACTGTAACTGTAAAAGCAAAAATGTACGTCATCCCAGATACATTACCGCCCGGAACTTTTGCAAATTCTTCAAGCTTAGTTAACACGTCTTCTTTCAAAGTACTATGGGAAATTGAAGATTGGTACAAAAACAATGAAATAATGGGTAATGATACAAAATATATTATCATAGAATATTCCACAGATAATGGAACTAACGGGCAAAATTGGTCTGAATGGGAGATTTGGGGTAATTTTTCGACTGACATAGAATACACTACATTTGAAGGGGGAATTGATGCATACAAATATCGTTTCAGATCTGTAGGTGGAGATGATGATAATTTAATTGAAAATAAAGAAGGCAGATATGACTGTGAAACTACTGTGGATCTTTCACCTCCATATGCCCAAGTTAATTTGAGACTTAATAGTAATTTAACTAACTTAAAATATTTTGAAATTGAATGGGATGTAAATGATTACGACATAATAGGCTACGAAGTTCAATATAGTTTTCTAACAGATGAAAGTATGGCTAATTGGAGTTCATGGATTAGTTTAAATGAAGACTCATTAAAACAAACAAAGTGGACTGGTTTTAATGTTCCATATGATGAAAACTTCTCACATATTAATGGAATATATCAATTCAGAGTACTTTCTTTTGATAAAGCCGGAAATAAAGGAATTTCCGCCCCCTCTGAAAAGGTAACTGTAGATACTATTG
>JBJLBY010000012.1:0-11470 GCA_045567975.1 Candidatus Poseidoniales archaeon
ACTGCATTTGCAAATAATATTCTATGGAAGAGAATATTGTCAAGCTAGGAAAGCCTTATGCAATTGTAAGATATGTGAAAAGATGAGACTAAGATAGATAGCTATATGGTCCCTTTACAGAATGCGATTATATGAGTAAATGGGATGAACGCTTTTTGGAACTTGCAAAGCAAATTGCATCTTGGAGCAAAGATCCTTCTACTCAAGTAGGATGTGTTGTAGTCGGGCCCGATAGAGAAATAAGAAGTACTGGGTTTAATGGACTTCCTAGAGGAATAGAAGATAGTAAAGATAGATTAAATAATCGTGAAATAAAATATCCTATGATATGCCATGCTGAAGAGAACGCAATTATGCATGCTGCACGTATTGGAATTTCATTGAAAGATTGTACTGCATATGTTACTTGGCCGCCATGTACAAGATGCGCAAGATCTTTGATTCAAGCTGGGATTTCTGAAATTATTTATCCTAAAGAAATTGATATACCAGATAGATGGATTGAAGACTTTGACTTATCACTAGAAATGTTTAAAGAAGCTGCTGTTAAAACAAAACAGGCTTAAAAATTAATCTTCTTCTTCGTTTTGGGTTTTCAAGAGTTCTTTGATATTCTTCAAATGTTCAACTCCAGTGTCTGATTGAATATTTTCAGTTATCAAATCTCTAACTTTCCCTGGTGAAGGAACTCCATACAAACAATCATTTGGATTATGTCTGATGCGCCTTGAAGAACTACGAGAGCCACCTGCCAAACCTATACTTCCTAACCCTTTAACCTCAGCCCCTGAGCCTGCAATAATCATTGATTCATCGGAACCAGTACCAAGGCCTGAACCTGTAAGAGGCAAGACTGTACCGTATCCAAAAATACTTCCAATTATTCCCTGTTCCATTTTTATATCTTCTATATGATTATATCTTACCTGCCTTTCACTACGATTCATCAAGAAACTGCTTTGAAGAACTATTCGATTATCAGTTAGGTAATACGTGAAAGAGCGACGGTAAGCGTCAACAGAAAAGAGACCAGTAAGGCCAACTGCAACCGTTATTCCTGGAATAAACCAGCGCCCGAAATCGACAGTATTATCCATCTTCCATTGATGATAAGAAAGTACACCAATTCCCAAGACTGCAACACCAGAATACAAAAGGAATATACTTTGACCACCGGAATCCATGAAAAGATATCTAGCAATAAAACCAACAACAAAAAGTGCTAATGACCAAATTATAACACCGGCCAATACCTCATTTACAAATGGTAAACCTTCTATTATATCATATCCTGGAAAATCTTCAAATTTATCTGACTCAAAAAAATCGTATATTACGTAAGCCCAAACTACAAGTAAAAAGAATATAAAGTATAGATGAAAAAATGAAAGCATATGGGGTCTTAATTGCATTTTCAATTCTTCATCCCTAAGAAGAGTTAAACCTGCCATGCAATGGCATAAAGTAGGGTAGTTAAAACGATTTACATAGTACTCTAACATTTATTTAGAATGCTCTCATCCATATTTGAGATATGGTTGTAAGAAAGAAAATTATAAGAAAAAAGAAGCGAAACAAGACTAGTGAGGCTTTGGCCAAAGTCACCGGTGGAAAAGAGCTGGAAGTCGCTTCAGTGATAATAAAGCAATTAGCCGAGAGAAATCGACGTAAGAAAATGCTTGAAAAAGATAAAAATTAATTTCCAGGGTCCGGTTCTGCTGAAGTGACTATGTACAGTCCATATATCACAATAACACCACCAAGGATTACGCCTGTACTTGGGATTTCCTCAAATATAATCCAAGCCAAAAGTCCTGAGCCAACAGGCTCAGCTAATAACGAAATTGAAACAATGTATGCTGGTAAGAATCCCAACGCCCAATTTTGCATAGTGTGGCCTAAAAGTGTAGGAATCAGAGCCATTAGTAAAAAAAGTTGTAATTCAAACAACGATAAATTGGTATACTCCAGATCTTGAAACAGGACGAAAGTCCACATTGTCAACGCGCTAAATAAGTAAACAATAAGTGCATAGGTTGGGAGACTAATCTCTTTACGAAGGCGCCGACCACTCAAGTAATAGAGGCCTGCTAGAACTCCTGCAAGAAAAGCAAAGACATTACCTTCAAAATTTCCAGGATCTGACAATAAATCTCCACCAAAAAGAATAACTATACCTAAAAGTGAGACAAAAGTACCGAAAATTGCTTTATGGCTAAGGCGCTCTCCAAATATAAACCAACCTATAATTGCAACATAAATTATATGGCAAGTTGCCAATAGAACTGAGGCTGCAACTGAAGTAGATTTTACAGAAGAAATGAAAAATGAAAAATGCAGACCTAGTAAAAAACCGGTCAAAGCCATCTCAAAAACTTTTGATGATGACAACGTGCGCAGCTCGTTTAAACCTCCTCTAAATAAAAATGGAACAAAGAAAAGTGTAGCAAAAGTTTGTCTATATGACCCGATAACCACGGGATGACTATCACTATAACGAATCAAAATAGCTGATGTAGATATGGCAAACATACCAATTAACAAGGCAAAATAAGGTAAGCGTGTGTCTAACTTATCTGCCATACTAACACCACTTGTAAACAACCTATTACAAAACCAAGAATTGCACCGAGTCTCTCAATGTGTTTCAACTCCCTTCTAGAAACTTCATTGACGATGTCTTCTATTCTTTTATCATCCAATGATTTTAATTTACTTTCTATTAACTTTACAATATCAAGATTACCAGATACATGAGCTCCCATGTCTTTCAAGAAGTCATCAATAAAATCTTCTACTTGGCTGTAAACTATTGATTGAACTGTTTGAATAATAGTATCCTGAAATGCAGATACGCCTGGAACCTCTTGGAAATTTTGGGATTCTAGTTTCTTTCTTACTATCTTGTTAACTTGTCCTAAAGCTATTTTTTTGATATCTAAGTCTTCCATTGCTTGAACAATGTCTTCAGAGGAAAGTAATTCATCTGATATAGTCTTAGCAATCGTTCCCGAAAGGACATTACGTCTACTTGGAATCAGGCCTTGAAGCTTGTATGGTCCAAGATTAACTGGTTTCCTAGGTCGAAACAACATCTTGAGAGCTAACCAATTAGTTCCCCAACCGATTAAAGTACCAAGCAGAGGAAACAAGGCGTATTCCCAATTTTCTTCGAACGCTTGTATTATGTCCACTACATAACTAGTCAAGGGGTATTAATTTCCTTATCGCATTAACGAAATTGGTGTTGTAAGATGTCTTCTAGCAGATGCTGGAGGTTCATACCACTTCAACTCCAATTTTGTATCGCCTTCAATAAATTGGGGCCTCTCATATTTTTTGCCGCATTTTTTGCAACGATAATAGGAATTTTTTCCTGAAGAATGAGTCCTCTGACCACACTTGCACAAAGGATTACTTGGTTTAACTAGCCTTGGAACTAAATTTATCAATTGAAGCTTTTCAAGATTAATTGTATCTTTATTAACACTTCCACATATTATTAGAGAATCTCCAATTTCTAAATCATCAACTATATTTCTGAAATCTTTTGTAGGTTCGAAGGCTGCACATTTAGTGATTTCTCCATTATTGTCTTGTACATCAAAGAAACGATGTCCTCCTTTAATTGTATTAGGCTTAGAAAAAACCTTGCATTCCAACAAAAGACAATCTCCATCTTTAATTTCAGATAAAGATTTAATGGATAAATGATCATCTGTAGCCTGGTTTGTTTTGTAAAGCAACCACCTAACCGGTTTTTCAGGACCCAAGGTTCCATGGTTTTCTAAAAGGGTAGAAGGGGAAATTCCTCTGAACCCCCAAAGAACTGGGCACGGAGAATTCGGAACCATAGCAACTTTTCCATCATTGTCATTACACGAAAAAACCCCATCTAGGCTCGAAACCTGTTGAACAGAATTAGAAGATACTGCTCTTTGTGAACCCCAGTTTTCTTTCTTTCTATACCCAATGAGTTCCCATGTATAATTAATCTTGTTACGAGTGATAGAATTGCCAGACCAAGCTAAGGAGCATGCTGCACCATACAAACCTCTAGAACCTCGCAATCCAAATGTTTTAGTCCCTTCTAAGACATCAGAAAGCATATCTTGAGTTACAATGTTTCTTACCCCTTGCCAATAAAGGCCCTCTGGAAGAAATAAATCTGAGACAACGATACCTGGCTGAGAATCCGGATGAGAAATGTCTGAAACTACTTTAGACAATCTATTGATTATCTCATCCTTGTTATAGTCTAAATCTAGACCTTGATCAAAAGAACAAATTTCATCATCTCCAAATTGACCAATTTTCTTTTTCTCTCCTTTACCTCTGCCAAAAGTGAAAGCCACCGCACCATTACCTCTAGTTTTCCAAGGAACATTAGGGTTCAATCTTACTAAGCGTGGTGGGCCAATCAAGTCAAAGTCTGACAATTCACGAATTATCTCTGTAGCTACCCACGTAGTACAACCTCCGTCAACTGAGTCTGTGTCATCTATACCAATATGTAACATAATTAATTATTCAAAAAAGAAAACTCCTTTAGCCCATTGAGGTAAGGGCCCTGAAACTGAAAGGTATGCTAACTTAATATCCAAATTAACCGCTATACCTGCTGGAATGTAAGGATAATCGCCTTGAAGACTATAAACTAGAATGTCTGTTTGATTACGCTGGTGTAATTTCTGTAAGAGTTGAACGATATCTATCGAAAAATCTGAGTGCTTGGCTTCTATATTTTGTGACCAATCAATGCCTATTGTAACATCTTCTGCATAAGACAAGGCATCGTCCAATTCATCAAACCCTTCTAAATTTCTTAAAGGAACGACAACCTTGCCTCTATCAAACATCAGAAGGTCAATAATATCCTCACCCCAAATTAAGCCAAAATCAACATATGCATTCTCTAAGTCGAGGGGGATTGGCAATGGATCTGGACGATTTCTAATTATTCCGCCCATGTCAAGAAAAAGCGTAGGTTCTTTTGTGTCTGGGACAAATATTTCAGACTTTGAGGGGGTGAAATTAAAGCCACGATTATTCCAAACTGGTCTAACTCTTAGGCTATTGTTATACGCCATAGCAGTCCATTCCATAATTCTTTAGTAAAGAGGATGGATTTAGACTTTTCTAAAGATCTAAAATAATAACAATTGTTGAGGGAGGACCTACTGATATCTCTAGCATGTGATACGAAACTGCTTTAACTTCAACACCATATCCATGCTTTTCTTCGTCATATGAATCACCTAATATTTGTCCATTTATCTCACAAGAATCTGAAATTACTACATCAACCTCTGCCGATGACGGTAAAAAGTTTTTAGTGTCAAAGAGGAATATTAAGTGAGAAAGAAATCTAACTAAAAGCGATTCTAAATCTTCTGATACGATAGTTATCTCATAGGATTTTTGTTTTGTTGTTAAATTCCCGCCCGTAACAATTTCTGTGAAAGACAAGCTAAGTTCATTGAATGCTTCACTCAAAGTGTTACATTCAACTTTTATCCCTACATCTGCAGTGTGCTCAAAGATTTTGCGCAATATAATGCTAGGACGGTTTGTTAATAAAATGGTAGCGGGGGATGGATTTGAACCATCGATCTCCGGGTTATGAGCCCGACGGGATTTCCTAGCTACCCCACCCCGCTACTTACTAATGCGATAATCGGACTCCGGAGTAGGCCCTCTAAAATGGGCTTGATATAAAATCTTGTTAATCAAAACAATAATAAATGCATTTAAACAATAGAGCTCTGTGACAAAAGAACTAGACGTGCTAGATAATGGCCTACTTGTTTTAGTAATAGTATTGGCTTCAGTACTCTGCTCCTTAGTGATAACACTCTCCAACAAAAAGAAAACAAATATTATTTGGTTAATGAAATGGAGCATTATGCTTCTGCTATATCCTCATAAATATGTACAAGAGGACTTAATCTTAAAAATTCCTTTTGATTCTTTCGTACAAAGTCCACTCCCAATAATTTGCGCCACTTTAATATTACTGATGTATGATCTAATTAGTGGAACAAAAAGAGGAAGAAGGGTTTCAAAGAAATTCAGAATAATCCCTAAGTTAGTTCCACTAGATGAATACAAAGAGAAAGAACAGGTAGATGGAACAAGTAGACAAATTACAAAGGAGATAATAGAAAATGAACATGAGATTCTTGAAGAACTTGTTGGAAATTTATCTAATAGTGAATTAAGCGAATTCGGCGAGGACGATGGAAAAACATTTAGCGACATCGAAGAAAGCATGCCTCTAGCAAATCAAAATTTTCCTGAAATGGGTGGTGAAACTAAAGCCGCTGAAGAAAATCAAGAATATTGTGGAAATTGCAATGAGCCTGTAAAGGGTGAATGGAAAGCTTGCCCCTTTTGTGGGGAATTTCTTGAAATCTTTGAATGATTAGCGTTTTCTATGACGGAAAATAGAGATTACAGACAAGACGATTGCTGTCAAAAGATGACTTGGACCTACTAAAAGAGAATCATCAGAGCTTGACCCACTGCCACCATTAGAACTTTCTTCAGCAACATTCAATGATAACGTCACAATATTATCTGATCTTTTACCTTGAAGTTCAGCAGTTTGAAGTTCACCATCAACTTTCACTCTTAGAGTCATAGGGCCAGGATAAGGGGATGACCAGGTCAGAACAACGGTTTCAGTCCCAAACCCACTTATTCCTTGCTGAACAATTACTTCATCTTCAACACGTTGACCCACATATAATTTTACACCAAATGCTCCTGTACTTTGACCTCCATTATTAGTGATCAAAACTTGAATCTTTATGGGCTCCTCAGCACTTATATCATCTTCGCTGATTAGGTCTAATGGCTTATTGTTAACTAAAATATCTTCAGAGTTAACAGACAAATCAATAAGTCTATCAATTGGGACATCAACAATTATGTCTATTCTAATAGTTGCTGAACCATCACCTGGTGAAACCGAATTCGCCGCCAAATTGAAACTCTTAGCCTCTCCTAGCCTATCTTCATAATTAACTGGTTTCAAAATAATGTAAATCTTTTCCGTTTGAGACTTTTCTAAAGTAACTCCTCCCACTTCGTATGTAGACCCGTCATTAGCTTCAACTTCAATAATTGGCTCAGGCCAACCACTAATAGCTGCAGAGAGTGTAAAGGTATCTCTATCACTTCCTGTATTTCTAAGATTGACGGAAAATCTGTAAGAGCCATCCTTCTCTATTTCATCAGGATCTATCACAACCTCGTCTGGTGAAGAAACAAAAGCCGCACCATAAATTCTAACTGTTGTCTCTAAATCAATCTCTTCAACAATAGTGGAAGAGCTGGAAGACTGGACCTTAACTGATAATGATTCCTTACTACCTCCAATTACAGAAACTGGTACTTCAACTCTTACTTTTACGGTCCCGTGCTGGTTTTCAGTTAAATCTAAGGATGATGGAGAAATTGGATAAACAAGGGATGCTGACCAGCTTGATGGTAAATCTGAATCGTCAAGCTCAATATCAAAGATATCGCGTGTATTTCCTCTATTATATACTCGAAATTCATAATCGACTTTACCTCCCTTAGGCAATTGACCATTAGGACTATAAGGCTCAACAAATTCAATTTCTAAACCAAATTCATCCACAACCAAATCATAATCAACTTCAGATCTCCATATATTTCCATAAATATCCTTTATAGAAATTGTAACTGTATAAATTCCACCATTTATGTTTTGATCTTTCTGATAAAACCAAACTCCCTCTACGTAAACTGCGTATTGATTTTTATTTTTAATTTTAACAGAATCTTCGAACTTACCTCCGCCAGAAACTCCTTGAATAGAAAGTTCGGCACTATTCATATCAAAATTTTCGGCACGTAAAGCATTACTAACATTCACTTTTATGAATAAGGAATCTTCATTTATCTCATCAACTCTATCATTTACAAAATAATTTGTATCTTCCTCAATATCTACATGTCTAATGTTTAACTTAATATAAGATTTAAAATCAATCGAATCAGATTTAATCCAAGCCGTGTTGTTGTCCGTATCTGGAGCCCAGCGTATTTTAGTTTCAAGTTTATATCCAATTGTGGAATAAGCAGGGAGGCCATCTGGGAACTCATCTACAATTGCTGCACCTTCATACTCAATGGTATAATTTTCGTTCAAAACCTGTCCAAAGCCTGCAGATTCAGATACTTCTATTTCCGATATATTAGTGAGTTTAGATTTAGGATTCGAAGGATCTTCTGAGTAGTCTAACCATACAATGTAAAGTGTGGCATAGAAGCTAATCTCTTGGACATTAGTTGATTCAACCCAAATTAAACCATCGTATGAATCTCCCATTATAACTGGACCTCCAAGTCTCATTTCCCAACTTGATAAAGAATAATACTCGTTTTGTATTGGGGGGTCATTTTGAGCTACCCAATATCTTGGTTTATCCTTCGTTGGTTTATCTACATAAAGATCACAATCTTCTCCTATACAATCTCGCGATAGGTGAAGGTCAACATCTGCAAAGTTGTTATCATCTGCACTTGAAGGCATTGAAAAAAAAGCAAAACTAAGCAACACAAAAAAGAAAATATTTCGCTTTGAAATCACCTGCTCGAATGTAGATTGTAGGATCTGCATCACAATCTACTGGATTGGTTACAGTATTAAAGTTTCGTTCACATAGAAAGAACTAACTGAATAGATTTTGTCCACCAGCTTCCAATACCAAATCTCCGTTATCAACAATCAATTCTCCTCTGCGATATACTCTCGACGGAAAAATAGCCTGCCAATCCTCAAAAGGAGTCCAATTAGCCTTAGAATGCAAGGTCTCTGCTCTTATCTTTGTTTTATCTTTAAAATTAACTTCAATCAAATCAGCTGGTTGGCCTTCTACAATTTTCCCTCTATCTAAACCAAGTCTGCTGGCAGGCTGCACAGACATAGCATCTATCAATCTCTCCAAGTCTAGTCTACCTTCAGAAACTTCGTTAAGCATTAAAGGTACCATTGTTTCAACCCCTGGCATTCCTGAAGGCGGTGTGGAAGACTCTTTTTCATCAACAGTATGTGGTGCATGATCACTTGCAAGGATAGGGATCTGACCGTCTTTGAAAGCAGAGTACAAACCCTGATTATCAATTTTTGTACGTAAAGGAGGATCTACCTTACAGTTTATTGAATGACAAATGTCCAGATTCAGGAGCAAATGATGAGGGCAGACTTCCGAAGTTGCCAAAAATGGTTTACGCTTAAACCCCTCAAATGTTGATAAATGAGCTATATGTAAATATGGCGATGAAGGCATACGTGACAGGCATTCAGATTCTGCTTTTAGACGATTATCAGTATGGTCTGCTAAATTTGTTAATGGCTTATCATCCATAAAGTCTGGATGCTCTCCGTGTATAACAAGAGGTTTCTTAGTATTGCTAAGGACTTGCTCAGCCAAGCTAAAATAATCTTCAGAAGAGATTCCATAAGGATATAATTTCCAAAACGCAGAAGGTATCGTATCAAACCAGGATCTATCTATCAAACCTGGCTCGACATTAATGCCTACACCAAAATCTACAATTGATTTAGATGTAGCAATTTTTACTTTATCATTAAATGTTTTTTGGTCTGATGTAAAAGGATTAGTGTTAGGCATGTCAACTACTGCAGTTACACCTCCAAAAGCTGCAGACTGTGAACCACTAGCCCAGTCTTCTTTGTGTGGATAGCCAGGATCTCTAAAATGTACATGCATGTCCAACGCACTAGGGAGAAGTATGCCCGTAATTTTTGTATTTTTGTCTCCGTCAAGAATTTTCTTTACAGAAAGGATTTTTCCATCCTCAACACCAACGCAAGCTTCAGTCAATCCCTGACCTGAAATCCACATTTTACCTTGAAAAACTTCCATCTATGACTCGCCCTCTACATCCAGATAGAAAGTTCTTGTATAAACTTCTTCGGTTCTACTTAATAATGAAAGAATAATCTCACCTTGCTCCACACTAGAGCCCTCATTCAAAACAAAAGATAATGACAAATTACAATATGATTTAGAAGACAAATTTAACGTCAAATTTTCAAAGGAATTATCGAACGAAACATATTTAGAAAAATTAAGTGATGTGCTATTTATCTCGCCTAAATCACTTATGTTAACAAAATTCACTACCAGATCAATAGTATAATTCTCAGGATATGATAATGATAGTGATAAATTATCCCAGCCATCACTCTGACCATTATTGATTATAGTCACGTAAGTAAAATTAGAACTATCGTTTGTTGGATAAAAAGTTTCAGTGTCTGATTCAATTTCAATAGAGAATGGTGAATCTACTGTAAAAATAGGTGAAGGTGTGAATGTAGTCAACAAAATTAATCCTGTGATAATACCTACTCCCATTCTAGGAGAACCTAGGTTGGAAATCTCTTCTGAGGGTGGAGGGTGCGAGGTTCCTAAGAAATATATGAGGATTGCGTAAACGGCCCAACCTGAATAAGGTGGTCCATATCCAGGTATGCCATAAAAAGTCATCAAAATCAAAAGAACAATAATTGTATAGGATAAGGTATTTGCCTTTGGCCCAAGCATAGATCTTGCAATATGGCCACCATCTAATTGACCTGCTGGCATTAAATTAAGGGCTGTGACAAAAAAACCAGTCCAACCGGCAAGGACAACTGGATGAGACAAATAATCTCCTGATGAAGGGTAAAACGAATTTCCAAATGAAGCGAGCAAATCAAAGAAAAATGATGAACCAAGGAATAGTGAATCTCCTGAATCAACTGGTACGGGAACTGCACTTTTCTCAGTCAACCAAAATCCAAGAAGCGTTATGGGTATTGCAACTATTAGGCCAGCTATAGGGCCACTAGCTCCAACGTCAAGAAGTGCCTTACGATTAGGGATTGGTTCCCTAATGGAGATGAATGCCCCCATTGTCCCAAATGGAAAAATCATAGGCGGCATAGGTAAAAAGAATGGCAAAGACGCATCCAAATTATGTTTCCTTGCATAATAATAATGTCCCATTTCATGCGCACCTAATATCGCCATCAAAGGCAAAGAAAATGTTAGAAATCCCATAAAGAAAACTTCAGGAGTTATTAGGATTCTCAACCACCACCAACTTTGTTCAAGAACGTTTGAATCTGAGTAAGAGGCCCACCACATTGAACCGGCCCAAGTCGTAGTAAATATTGTTGCTATCAGTAAATACAAATTTATTTTATTTTGGAAGTAATCTATAGGAGGTTGAGGTAAAATAACCAGTATGAGATCGTTACCAGCTTCCCTTAACATTGGGAAAATACGTTGCGTACCAAGCATATTAGCTGTTTTGAATGCTAATCTCAATTCTTCAAACTTGATTTCTAATTCATCTGGCCTTTCAACATAAAACAAATGTGCATTCCCGTCCCAAAGATACTTGTCGACTTTCCAACCTAAAA
>JBJLBY010000013.1:0-10964 GCA_045567975.1 Candidatus Poseidoniales archaeon
AACGCATCTACATTCTTTGGATTACTTTTTAGTACAGTATCGAAGGTATTACATGCATTCTCAGGATCACCTAATTCGTATTGGACTTTTCCAAAAGCAACTCTTGCTTTAACATCACCGGAATTTTCTCTTAATATTCCATCGAGTAGATTATATGCGCCATCTAGATCTCCATTGTAGAGTAAATCTTCAAGTGTTTTATTCCAGTTCGCTGTCATTTTCACCTTTTCTTAAATGTAAAGAGCCGACTCTCTTCACCTACCATATCTTCGACCACACTATAAGGCTGTTGCAAGAGCCCCTCGAGCACTCCAGCAAGGCATCCTGAAGTAAAATCGCAGTTATTTTCAGCTCCGATAATACCTATCTCAAGAAGGTTTTCTAATTTAATTATAATGTTTTCTTTATCTGAATCGATAACAAAAAGATGCCCCAACCCAGCTTCAGCCCAGGCTTGGTTTAATACCATATCTAAATCTTCAGTTCCCATATCAACATAGTTAACTGAAAGTGTAGACCCTACTGTGTGTCCGCATTTGAATAATATTTCTCTAGATCTTTCTGCACCTACAGTTTGCAATTCAGACCACAGAGTACCTAAGAATGCACTTGGAAGTATTAGTATATCTGATGTTTGAACGCCAATATCTGAGTCGTAGAAATCATCCATGGGCTTGTTGGCCCTTTTATGACATTCCTTCAACCATGCTTTCAGAAATACTCTGGAAAGCTTCACCGACATTACGACCGTCTTTTGCAGAGGTCATCATGAATGGTGCGTTGAGTTTCTTGGACACTTCAGACATCTCTTTGTCACCGAACAATGCTTTGTCCATAAGGTCACACTTATTTGCTAAAAGTACTACAGGTATTTCTCCAGTCACTTGCATCAATGTCTTAATCCAGTCAATAGTTGAAAGCAGAGTTTCACGGCGAGTTATATCACAAACAATCATTGCACCCTCAGAGCCTCTGTAATATGCTTGTTTAACGTTGCCTAGAGTTTTTTGTCCTGCAACATCCCATATCATCAAAGTAACATCAATGTCTGGCTTTGCACCACCAGATCTTAGTTGTATTTCTTTTTTGACAATCTTTGCTCCAATTGTTGTTAAATATTTATCATCAAATGCATTGATAACGAAACGTCTAATCAAACTAGTCTTTCCTACGGCGGGATCGCCAAGTACAACAATTTTTTTTGATACCTTTTTAGCTGCCATCATGGTTTTCAACCTCGAGATTCACTTACACCTGTCACTCTATATAATATTAATCAATAATATTTGGTATTTTTTGTTTGTTTTCACAAATATGAGTACTTCTTTGCCCAACAATGATTCTAGTAATAGGTCGTTTACAGTGTGGACATGGCTTCCCAGTTTTTCTGAAAACTTGTAATTTCTTCCAAAATTGGCCTTTTTTCCCTTCAGGTCCCTGAAAAGTCATAAAGGTAGTTCCTCCATATGAGATGGACTTTCTTATGATATGTCTGATACTGAGAAAGAGTTCTTTGATTTCCTCATGAGTTAGCGTATTTGCTTTGCGTAAGGGATGTATTCCAGCCCTGAATAAAATCTCATCAGCTAAATAATTGCCGATTCCAGCTATAAATTGTTGGTTTAGCAACAGCGGTTTCATTGCTCCACTTCTTTTATCTAATAAACTAGCGAACTTTTTCTGGGTGAATAAAGAACTGAGTGGTTCGATTCCTAAGTGTCCTACAACTTCCTGTATTTTATCAGTCACCCAAACCTTTCCAAATTTTCTGTAGTCTACGAGGCACATTTTTTTTTTATTTTCAAAAGTAAATTCTACAGTAGTATACTTTGGGGTATTTTTTGCAATGTCTATTTTCCCAGTCATTCTTAGATGAATTATAATATTGGTTTTTTCTAAGTTTATGATGAGATACTTTCCTCTTCGATCAAACCCTTTGATCATTTGATTTTCTACATTCTTAAAATCAGATTCTGACGCGTTAGCCCATAGTACCCTTCCGCTTCTTATTTTCCATCCACCAACTATCTTTGGCAGTCCAGTCCGATATGAATCGACTTCGGGTAATTCAGGCATGTTTTTAGACAGGCGAGATAGTTTTAATCTCCTGTCCCTGCAAAGTTGTGCTTCGCTTCTACAATACAGCCACTAGGAAAGTTGAAAATTTTCTTCCAATTGAGGAAGGAAAAGTTAGTATGTATGTATGTGGTTTGACAGTTTACAATGATATGCACTTGGGGCACGCTAGGACCTATATTGCATTTGATACGATACGTCGTTGGTTTGAATATTTAGGTAATGATGTTAAGTTTGTCCAGAATCATACAGATATCGATGATAAAATCATAAAGAGAGCACTCGAAGAAAAAATTTCTACAGAGGAAGTTGCTAACAAATATATTGAAAGAACTGTAGAAGATTTAGGTAAATTACAAGTAAAATTACCTACAGAGATGCCTAGAGCCACAGATTACATCGAGGAAATGGTAGACATTATTTCGAATTTGATTTCTAAGGGTTACGCGTACGTAGTAGAACCAATGAAAGGTGCTCTATCTTCAGATGTTTATTTTGATGTTTTATCAGCTTCAGATAAATTTGGTAATCTCACTGGGCAGAAGATTGAGGACATGGAAGCCGGTGCTAGAATTGCAGTTGATAATCGAAAGAGGCATTCTTCAGACTTTGTATTGTGGAAAGGTGCTAAACCTGGTGAACCTCATTGGGATAGCCCATGGGGGATTGGAAGACCAGGATGGCATATTGAATGTTCAGCGATGTCCTTGAATCATTTAGGGCCTAATTTTGACATACATGGTGGCGGAATAGATCTTAAATTTCCACATCACGAATCAGAAATACTGCAAACAGAATGTCATACAGATTATACACCTATGTCAAATTATTGGATTCATTCAGGACATTTGACAGTGAATAAGGAAAAAATGTCCAAGTCTTTAGATAATTTTTTTCTGGTTAGAGATGTGATGAAAGAATATAGCGCAGAAACTCTAAGATTTTATTTTCTTAACGGACATTATCGTTCGCCTATTGATTTTAGTGATTTAAACCTCAAAGAATCTGAGGCAGCCTATCGTAGGCTAGAAGGGGCTTATCATAGAATCAAAGATTTTTCTTCTTTTGGTGCAGTTAGCTCTAAAGAACTTGAATTAGCAGTTACATCTTGTTCAGGCTCGTTTGAAGATGCTATGAATGACGATTTCAATACTAGAGAGGCGTTGGCCTCACTTTTCCAATTTTCAAGAATTGTTAACAGCAGTAATTTAGATAACATGTCCAAAGAGACTCATAGTAAATTAATTCGTATTTTTGAGTCGTTTGGACATAAGGTTTTAGGATTGTTTGCTAGTAATGACTTAGATTCAGATTTTGTATTTAAAATTGAATCACTTATTGAATCTAGAGATAAAGCACGTGTGGCCAAAAATTGGGTCAAATCGGATTCCATAAGAGAACAGTTGTCTGAACTGGGAATCCAAATCGAAGATTTACCAGAAGGCACCAAGTGGCGGCGAGTTTAGTTTTCAGTAGTCTCTGATTTTCTTCTGTAGTTATATCCAACAATAAGAAGAACCGATGCTATAGGCATCAACAGTGTTGAGAATTCCGGTATTGCAGTCCAATCACTTAGTTACCATCATCATTATTTCCGTTAGTAACCAACCTAAGTCCAGCTTCAGATCCAATATCAACGTATGTATTTATGGTCCAAGCACCAGCAGCAATCATAGGATCTCCAGATCCATTACAATCATCATCAGAACCAGATCCTGTATTCCAGCAGACACCATCTAACACATATTCTTTATCGTTTTGATTTCCTTCAGCGGAGCCGTCATTGTCTGGATTTTTATCTATTAGATAAACACCTCCAGCAGTTGCAAAGTTTAAATCACAATCAGTGCTAACGGCAGTAGCACTTCCCAATCCTGGGGCAAAGTTTCCGCTGAATGTTAAACAATTGTTGAGTGGAGATGAGTCATCACTATCCCATAACTCTACCCCACTGGCTGCTGTTGTAACAGAATGACTATTGTAAATTTTTATAGTATTATCAATAACATGCAGCTGAGCTATCATCAAACCACCGAATGCAAATCTTTGATAGTCTACCATTCTAACATCATCAATTGTACCATCAAAATGAGCTAGTTTAGTTGTCCAATCACTGTTTCCGATTCTTACAACCTCAGACCCATCTCCGTTTGGTTCGCCAGCTATATTCAAAGCTCCATTATTTATTTCTCTTATACCATCAAGGAATATGTCTACATTACCTGCCGCATTATCGTGTGTAACAGCAAGGTGATGCCAAGTTGCATGATCTAAATCTTCAGAAATGGTAGTTCTTCGCTCAGATATTGCACAGCTGTTATAACATACTAGAATTTCGATACTACCAGCAAGATTGTTAATTCCAATAGCAACTTCTTGTTCGCTAGTATCTCCTCCATCATCGAAGGAGATAATAGCATATCCCTCACCAGAAGTTGAAGGGTCTGTATCAAATTTAAACCAGGCCTCTATACTCCAGTCTTGATCAAGTTTCACTTCGCTTCCGAGAGCGACTGTTGCATCGTCATCAGTTCCATCCAATGATAGACCGTTTCCCATTTTTCCACTACTAGAAACAGAAGCACCATTATTTAGTGTCAAATCCATTGCTCCAGCAGTTCCAGTGGTACAACTGTCATCATCGTTACCATTGAATTTGTAATAGAACCAACAATCTTCACCAGAATCTGCAAATCTACCGACATCATTATCAATGAAATTGAATTTCTTAGAAGTATCATCATCTCCATTCCAACCTACAATGTGTATCCAATAATCTCCGTAAACAGCTTCCATCTCTAATTCGTTACCTCTTGCTGCAGCATCTACATTTACACCATCAGTCCATGACCATTCGCTCTGTTCTGAACCAGTCCAGTCCTTCATGACTTTTGCAGTAATAATCCCATAATTGCCCCTGATTTCGATCATCTTTTCGGCACCAATAGTCATACCAACAGATGAATAGCCAGTATAAAAGTCGTTATCAGTATCGATAAGAACGTAAATTGTATCCTCATTTTTCAAGGCAGGTAGTGGTGAAGATTCTTGGCTGGAAATTCCAGAAGGTTCGCTTTCTACAGAAGAATCACTATCAATACCAGGTAATGATTTTGCAGTAGCAGAGGGTATCTGAACACCATTTAGAATATTATCACCAATTACACTAAGATAGATGTATTGTCTGTCATTTTCTTCAACGGCAGCATATTCATTCAGATTAATATTGTCAGATTCAGCCATTAATATTTGGTCTGGAGTCTTCATGACATCAGTCCAATCTGCGAAATACCCGTCAATAACTATGCCAGTTCCCTCGTTTACAGTATTGGAATTCTCAATTTGTGAGTTAATATGCTCAGAAATTGATGAGCTTTCTTCGTTAAGGCTGTAAATTGCATCAGCCAAATCAGTTAATTCCCCATTGTCTGTCGTCTGCCACACTATTTTCATTTCCTCTTCGTTAGTATTTCCAAGGTCGAAAAGAGGAACTTGAGTTTCGATTACAGTTCCAGATGCTTTTGTATTAATACTCGATAATGGGAAGAATGCATTCCAATCGTTTCTTTCTCTGTTATCGTTGAAGCTATATAGCATTGAGCTATAGACAGCTTGATTCTTACCATACGCTTCGACTACATGGTCGGCACCAATTCCAGGGATTTGGTATCCAGTTGTTTCATCATCATCAGAATCAATCAATATTCTCAAAGTCCTTCCTTCAGATGAAGAGAACATGGGATCTTCTGTGATTGTCAGAATAGATAAATACACTGAATCCGATAAAGCAGATGTAGAAATGATGTCAATGTTTGAATCTGCTACATTTCCTTTTTCTTGTTCTAGCATACTAGACTCATTCCAGTCAGAAAGATTTCCATCAACTTGTATTTGTGAATTTTCCGTAGTGTCTGAGAGTAGTAGGAAAGATATTCCTGCGAATAAGAAAAGGAAGGCGGCAGCAGTTGCAGCCATAGCATTTCTGTTTGCAGAAGAGGCTAAAGGAACTCTGGAGTAACCTCCAATTCCAGCACCGTTAGTTAATCCGTTACCGTTAGTAAGTCCATTTCCGTTAGTAAGTCCATTTCCGTTAGTAAGTCCGTTACCGTTAGTAAGTCCATTACCGTTAGTAAGTCCATTTCCGTTAGTTAATCCGTTACCGTTAGTAAGTCCATTTCCGTTAGTAAGTCCATTTCCGTTAGTGAGTCCGTTACCGTTAGTGAGTCCGTTACCGTTAGTGAGTCCGTTACCGTTAGTGAGTCCGTTACCGTTAGTAAGTCCGTTACCGTTAGTAAGTCCGTTGCCGTTTGTTAGACCATTGCCGTTAGTAAGTCCATTACCGTTAGTAAGTCCATTACCGTTAGTAAGTCCATTACCGTTAGTAAGTCCATTACCGTTAGTAAGTCCATTACCATTAGTAAGTCCGTTGCCGTTTGTTAGACCATTGCCGTTGGTTAATCCGTTACCATCGGTAAGGCCTTTATGTTCGTTCTTTTTCATACTATCTCACCTTGAAAATGTTCTTAACCATGGAAGGAACTGTATATAAAACAAGTCCCAAAAACAAAGTATATACTACGTATATATACTGCATTGCAGAATTTTAGTTTAAGATTTTTTCTTAGTTTTTTTCTTCTTAGTTGCAGTTTTAGCTTTTTTATCTTCAGTTTTTTGTTCAGGTTTTGTACCTTCGTAATGCTCTAAGAATTCAATATCTGTAACGTCAGTGTGTTTCCTTATCGCTGCGACAACACGGTATTTTGCCTGAAACCACGTTACATCAAATTTAGTTCTTTCAGGCAATTTTATGTGTGCAATGCCTTTTTTCACTTCGACAATGAAATCATCATCTACAGGATATTCAGAGTTGAAAAGTGCTTTGATTATTTCCACAGGTTTTTTTACAACAGACTTTACAGTGTATTTGAAAACTAAATCTTTACCTGCTAGTGAAGGATTAAAATCAATTCTCACTCTTGATCCATACAAATTTGCAAGAGTTGCTGGCCTTCCTTCGATGTTTAATTCCTCGCCAACAAATCCTTTTGCATCAGGACACAACCTTCTGAATTTTGAGACAGACATTGTTTCGATTAGCTTTGTATCTCTTGTACCATAAGCATCTTCAGCATTGATTGTAATTTCAGTTTTCTTTCCAACTTTTGCTTTTTTGATCTCTTTTTCAAAACCTGGAACTAATCTTCCTTCACCTACTACTACAGTTATAGGTGCATACTTGCGATTTTCAACTAGGGCGTTTTCTTTCTTAGCAATTTTTTCTAATGTTGTATCGAACAGAATCCCTTCTGTACGTCCTTCGTAGTCGAGAGTTATAATGTCACCATCTTTCAAGGGCATGAGTGTTGTGTAAAAGGCCTAGTATTAAGTGCTTATGTTGAACGAATATATCTTAATCCCTATTACAATTCAGGTTTTATGCGTCTAAGACCTCCTAGATCAATGGTTTTACCAAGAATGGTAGTAACTGGACCAGGTGTTTTGGAGCAAATTCCAGCAATTATTGCAGAATTAGATATACCTGAGAGAGGTTTGATTGTTTGCGATAAAAACACTCTTAAAATTGCAGGTAAAAGAGTAATTGAGTATTTGGAAGCGGGCGGTCACCCTATGCAAAAAATTGAAGTTGCAGGTGCAAGCATTCAAGAACTTGAAAGAGTAGAAGCTTATTCTGATAAAATAGATTTCTTAGTAGGGGTAGGTGGAGGAAGACCTATCGATTTGGCTAAGCAGGCTGGATTCAATAAAGACATTCCATTTATATCAATTCCAACTGCAGCTTCACACGATGGTTTTGGTTCAGCACGCGCATCTATTCGTCAAGAAGGACGCAAGACATCCATGCAAGCTTTACCGCCAATAGCAGTGGTTGCAGACACTACAATTATCTCCAAAGCTCCAAAAAGATTGTTGGGAGCTGGTGTAGGAGACATAGTTAGTAATCAAACTGCAGTTCTAGACTGGAGGCTGGAAGGCCAGAAGGCAGATTACAGCGAATATGCTGCAGCACTTTCAGAAATGGCAGCTAAATTGGTGGAAGATGGAATAGATAAAGTTGCAAGTGGAAATGAAGAAGGGGTTAGGTTAGTTGTCAAGGCTTTGATTTCAAGTGGTGTTGCAATGTCAATAGCAGGCACATCAAGACCAGCTAGTGGTGGTGAGCATAAATTTTCACACTGGTTAGATGCCAATTGTAAAAATCCAGCACTCCATGGTGAACAATGTGGTTTGGGTTCGATAGTCTCAATGTACTTGCATGATGGAGATTGGAAGAGGATAAGAGATACCTTGGATGCAGTTAGTGCACCAATTAATGCAAGTAGTTTAGGGATTGATGATGGAATTGTGTTGTCAGCATTTATTAATTCAAAGGATATAAGGCCAGAACGTACAACAATTTTGGATAAATCTTCTCAAGAGGAAATCGAAAAAGCAGCATTAGCTACTGGCGTTATTGGCTAATTTGTCTTCGATTTCTGTAGATATCCATAGAACTAAAATGGTGATTATAATTATAGGTGTACTAATGTGGAAACCTTGAGTAAACCATTCAGGAATTGCATTTCCAGTTTTGGCAGACCAGTATGACCATCCTACTAAAATTTCTCCAGCAATTATCGAGATAATACAACTATTTGCTCTTACTCTTTGCCAATAAAGAACAGCAACTGTGGTTGGGAAGAGAACTGCTAAACCAGTAAATGCCTGAGAAACAATATTGAATATTGTATCTGGTGGATCATACGCTAGTAGAAGTCCGATAATTGCAAGTATTATAATTAGAATTCGGCCAGTCAGTTTTTCATTTTCTTCCTTTATTTCAGTAACTGCAGGCAATCCATCTTTGGTTATTATTGATGACATCGCAAGAATTTGTGAATCTGCAGTAGACATAAATGCAGCTATAGCACCTATACAAACTACTGCGCCAGCCCAAAGAGGTGCATATTCAGTTAAAATCAGAGGTAAAATATTGTCTGATTCAGTTCTTGATAAGGTATGATCAAATTCTATAATGTTGCCATAAACGCCAATAATCACTGGAAACAGGAAAAGGATTGGAACTACGGTTGGATAAAGCCAAGCTGCAGTTCGAATTGCTTTATCATTTTCAGCAATATAAAATCTTGAGAAAAGCTGTGGGAACATAGGAACAGTTATTGGCCAAAGTATAGTGTAAGAGAATATTATTTGCCATGTAAAATTACCTTCTCTTACAAATTTTTCAGGTTTGTTTTCCCATAAAGATTTTCCGCCTTCGCTAAATCCACCTATATCATCATGAAAGAAAAAACCAAAAATAAATATTATCAGTATCAAAAACATTAGGATTCCTTGGAATACATCAGTCATTGCTGATGATTTCATTCCTCCAAGTACGAGATAAGCAATCATCACACAAGTTAGTAGAATCGCTCCAGTGAAGTAAGGGATTTCTCCTCCGGACAGCGTTTCCAAAAGTATTCCAGCCCCCATAGGTTGAGTTGCTAGATAAGGCAATGTGAAAATTACTAGAACAAGCCCATACAACCAGCCTAAATATTTTGAATTTGTCTCTCCAGCAATTAGTTCAGGGGGTGTAACATATCCCTTCTCTTTTCCCAGTTTGTAGATAGGTATTCCTAGTAATAATATGGATAATCCAACCAATGAAGTTCCCATCGCCATTATTCCATAGAATCCCCATCCTGCACGATAACTAGCGCCAGCAAATCCTAGAAAAAAGAATGCTGAAAAATTTGTTGCAGCTAAAGTACAAAACAGAATCCACGGTTTTATTTTTCTAGATGCTACGAAGTAATCTTCTACACTATCAGTTTTACTGCGTCCATATATTCCAATCCCTATTGATACAGCCAGATAGATAGCTAAGATAATTCCAATAGTTAGTAAATCACTCATTAGCCCTCCATTCTTGTGAAAATTTCCAAACTGAATAGGCTAATATCAGTTGAATTACTATTAGGTAAAGAATCCATACAGGAATCCAATCCCCTAATCTGTTGCTAGAATTCCAATTCCACCAGTCAATACTTAGGATGGTTAGTAAGGTAAACAGAAAAGTCCACTTTCTGTTATTTTGAGATTTCGGGAACCAGAACGGTAAAAGCTCCCAGTTCTTCAGCTTCAAGTTTGAAGTCTTTCTATTAGCTCAGCTTTTGTGCCAGAAACGGGTAATTCTTTTTTCTTCAACAATTCTTTCAATTCAGCAACTTTCATAGATGAATAATCAATTTCCTCACTTTCTTCCGCTTCAGTATCTTCTTCATCTTCAGCATCCTTTTTTTCTTTAACTGGCTCTTCTTCAGCCTCAGTTAATATTTTTTCCAATTCTTCATCATCAGGAGGCACTTCCATCAAACTGTTTGGATTCATAACATTGATTTTTGAAATTTCAACTCTTTTTGTTGGATACTTTGTTTTCAGAGCCGCAGCAATTTCTTTACTTAATTCGCCAGAATATATTTTCTTAAGACATTCTGATAAAGTTAATTTTGTTAGCGTCTTTTCTATATAATCACTTGTAGTGGCTCTTAGTACTCTTTCTTGAGATTTTTTTATTCTTTTGTCTACAAGCAATATTGGTTTTATTCTAATTTGTGTATCATCTTTTAAATTAATAACAAAATTACAATCTATTCTACTATTTCTTCTCCTTGTAAGGGCTCTTTTGTAATCGGAGGTTAATCTGTGGCCAGCGAATGAAGTAAAAGCGTTATTTCCTCGAGTTTCACTAACTCTAAACTTAACCATAAAATTTTTTTGGTTGAAATCACCAGTTAATTGTTCTAGAGGTACTTCTGTCACTCTTCCATTAACTAATTCTGGCTCATCGGCAGGCGTGTGTGCCATGATTGCGTAATTGAACA
>JBJLBY010000014.1:0-10958 GCA_045567975.1 Candidatus Poseidoniales archaeon
TAGCCTCATTGCCTGGAAACACTAGATACTTAGGCAATTCACAATCTCCACCTGGATCGCCACCAGGATCAACTATGAATTTTGTAATAATACAAAAGAATGAGGAACCAATTGCCATAACTTCCTCCTTAGAAGAACATCGCTGTAAAAAGGAGGCTGCAATCAAAGATATTAAATGCTGGACAATTTATCCAGACATCAAATCAGATGGAAAGACCGCCCTTGATATTCTCAAAAAGACACTTACCGAAAACAAAATAGACAACATTTACTCAGATACAAAACTGCGTTTAGGTAGAAGCCTGAAAACAACACAAAGCAATTTCGTTACTGAAATGAGGGGAGTAAAGACTGAAGATGAGCTTAAGAGAATAAGAAAGGCAGTAAAACAATCTGATGCTGGCCAAGAATTTGCTAGAAACCTTGTCGAATGTGGAGAAAAACTTACTGAAAAGGAAGTGAGAGCTGAAATAGATTATTTCATGGCTCGAAAGGGTATACAAGAGAATTCATTCTCAACCATTATTGCATCCGGCCCAAACTCAGCTCATTCACATCATTCCAATACAGATAGAAAACTAAAGAAAGGAGATTCAGTCATATGTGATTTTGGAGTCTTCTGGGATGGTTATTGCTCAGATATAACTCGTACATATTTTGTTGGAGGGGAAGCCTCTGAAAAAATGAAAGAAATTTATAATATAGTTCTAGACGCAAATAAGAGATCAATATCTGCACTTACTGAAGGGAAATCTGGCCATCTCGTTGATAAAGCCGGAAGGGATTACATAAGGAAAAAGGGATATGGTGAAAACTTCGTCCATGGAACTGGACACGGGTTTGGATTAGAAATTCACGAATTTCCTTCAATAACCTACAAATCTAAAGTGATTGCAAAAGATTCAATGGCTGTTACTATCGAACCAGGCATTTATATTCCAGGTAAAGGTGGTGTCAGAATAGAAGACGATGTGTTGGTAAATGCTGATAAGCCTAAGATACTTACGAAGGCTGAAAAGGAGTTGTATTAATGAAGGAAGCTCAATTAGTAGTTAATCGCCTGTTAGAAAAAAAGCCTAAAACTAGACAAGAGATACAACTAATAAAATTAGAAGTAGCAAAAGAAGAAAAATTCGATATGGTACCTCCAAACAACCAACTTTTGGCTCAGATTGATGCCTCAAAAGAGCCAGAGTTAGCAAAATTACTTAGGGTTAAACCAATGCGAACAAGTGCAGGAGTGACACCTATAGCAATAATGACCTCTCCCGCTCCATGCCCCCATGGTACGTGTACTTACTGCCCTGGTGGCCCAACCAATGATAGTCCTCAATCTTACACTGGTCATGAACCTGCAGCACGTAGAGGAAGGAGACACAATTACAATTCGAAGTCACAGGTTAATGCTCGTCTGGAACAATATGTGAGAAATGGACATCCTACTGATAAAATTGAAATAATAATAATGGGAGGAACGTTCACAGCAAGAACTGCAGACTACCAAGATGAATTCTTAACTGGAGCTTTTGAAACTCTAAATGGAGAGAGATTAACATTAGATGAGGCTCTGCACAAGAATGGCAATGCTAAACACAAGTGTGTTGCACTAACTATGGAAACAAGGCCAACTGAATGTAATCCCTGGACTGTATTCCAAATGAGGAAACAAGGGGCGACACGTGTTGAAATTGGAGTACAATGTCTTGATGACGAAGTTCATGATAAATTAAAGCGTAAACAAACTGTAGATGATGTAATCAAAGCTACAAAAGCACTGAAAGAAGCTGGACTGAAAGTGGTCTACCACATGATGCCAGGATTACCTGGAATGACTCCCGAAACAGATGTAAGAGATTTCAAGAGACTATTCCAAGAACAAGATTTTCAACCAGATATGTTAAAACTATATCCTACTCTTCTAGTCAAAGGATCCCCTCTCGCTCGCAACCCTGGCGATTTTGTACCATATGACACCGAAACTGCCGCCAAAGTTGTGGCTGACCTCAAAGAAATAGTCCCTCCATACGTTAGAATTCAGAGAATACAAAGAGACATTCCTAAACCTCAAATAATTGATGGAGTAATGAACTCTAATCTTAGGCAGTATGCAAGAAGAGAACTGAAGAAAAGAGGAAAGAAGTGTAAGTGCATTAATTGTAGAGAATTATGGAGAGCTGAAATTGACCCCTCTACTGCTGAATTGAAAGAAATCAAATATAAAGCCAGTGGAGGAAATGAATATTTTATTTCCTACGAATCTGGAACAAAGTTATTGGCGTACTTAAGGTTAAGACTAGATAAGAATGCAACTGTGAGAGAATTGAAAGTTACTGGACAAGCGGCTAATATAGGAAAGACTAGTACTGGTGTGCAACACATGGGTTTAGGTGCTAAATTAATGAAGATTGCTGAAGAGAAGTCTAAATCTTATGATAAAATAAGAGTTACACACGGTGCTGGTACTAGAATTTATTACGAAAAATTAGGATATGCTCTAGAAGATTTTTACATGATTAAAGATTTGCAATAGTTGTATGAAAGAGTCAGAATGGATTGACCACATTAATTATCTTAAGAATACGAATCCTAATGTTACGAAAGATAAGCTTTCAAAAGCTATAGAAAACTCAATACTTGACAAAATACCAGATGAGCCTTTCGGAATTCTATTGTCTGGAGGTGTAGATTCTTCACTTATAGCAAAAATGTGTAAAGATAAAAAGGCTAATTTTAGATGTTTTTGTGTAGGAATTAAGGGCTCAAAAGATATTGAAGCTGCAATAGAAGTCTCACATTTTCTAGACCTAGAATTAATAAAAAAAGAATATGAAATTGATGAAATAGAAGAATTATTGAAAAAAGTTATTAGAATTTTACCATATCCTATAATTGAAAATGATAATTATATTGAATATATGGTTAAGGTATCTGTATCTGCAGTTATGCTTGCTGCAATAACTTTAGGCGAGGAAAATATATTTCTAAGTGGAATTGGAGCTGAAGAATTATTTGCAGGATATGAGAGACATTCACTATCTGTTAGTAAAGGTGGTAAATGGCGAGGGAATGAAATTAAGCCACTAGAAGATGAAAGTTGGGATGGAATGAGACGTCTGCATAATCTTGTTATATCTAGAGACCAACTAATTGCAAAGCAAGTTATGAAAGAAATTAGAAATCCTTACATAGATGATGAATTGATTATTCTTGCTATGAATTTAGATAGAGAAGAAAAGATAAAAGATGAGAATAATAAAATAATTTTAAGAAAAATAGCTGCAGATATTGGAGTTCCAAAAAGAATATATGAGAGAAAAAAGAAAGGAGCCCAATACGGTAGTGGATTTGACAAGGCAATTAGCAAACTGACAAAAAAACATGGATTTAAACTTAAAAAAAGATACATTGAAAGTTTATTAAATAAGTAAAAAAATTATCTCTGAATAGTTTATAAGGAAGTACCTTTATGATATATTATGGTACAATACTCTTGTAATAATTGCGATATGTCAGTCTCTGGTCTTAATTGTGGGGCATGCGGTAACGAATTAGTCCACGGAACCATTACTAAGGATGATGGAAGCACAGTTCACGTTTCTGAATGTCCTGATGGTTGTGGAAAGATCAAGTCACCTATGTGCTGTGGCAATGATATGATATCATTAAGTTAAATCGATTAGAATAAGCTTAGACTATCTGAATTAGCCATTCTATCGAGTGTCTCAGTAACCATTGAATCTGCGCCAAGTACTTCCTTAGCCTTCAAAAACATGCACCGAATTTCATTCCTTTCAAGACCCTCTAATGAAGGCATAATATTGGACCGAATAACCTTATCTAAAGCAAGCTCAGGACCATATTTCTTTATAGAATTAAAGATAGTAACCATTGAATCTATTAATAATGCTGGACCAATCTTACGGAATGTACGAACTCCAAGAGCGGCCTCTTCCCCTCTCTTAGGCGTTTCATCAGGAGTTAAAAACTTAACTAGCTTTTCATGACACTTGTACATATTCCCATCATCATCATAAAAGTCAAACTTCCTACTTGGGAAATGTTTGCACTTTTCACCAAACTTCCAAAGTGGATCTCCATCTGGCCTATCTGGAACTAAACCTAATTTCTTCAATTTAAAATAAACAAAAACAGGCATTCTATTGTACTCATCTTCAGGCAGTGGCAATCCTATTTCAACAAACGCGAAACGACGCATCAAAGCAAAACCTACATTGAAAAGTGTATTCTTATCTTGAGTATTCATAGTCCCTATAATTCTAAATTCAGGAGGCATCATGAATGGGGCACCTCCAGTTTCCTTGTGCGTCAATAATGGTTGCTTATCTCTATACTCAAAAACTGTGAATAACTTACCAAAAGCCTCATCAATATTTGCTCTGTTAAACTCATCAATTACAAGATAGTGAGGTCTAGCTGTTTCACGAATAGATTTTTCACATAACTTAGCAGCTTCAGCAACATATCCATCCTTGAAGTAATATCCTCCTGAATCATCTGGAGAAATACCACCTATAACATCGAAATTCGACCATTCAGCATTAGCCGTCACAATAGTGTAATTTGGAGCTTTACTACCATTTGGTTGCTCAATTTCACCACATAATTTTGTCAATAATATATTTGATAAAGCAGTCTTACCAGTTCCAGGTTCACCAAATAACATAATATTCTTTCCTGATGTTAAATGTGTAATAACTTCATCAACTGTTTCTCTAGTTGTAGAGTAAGCTTCTGCAATTTCATGAAAATCTACTTCATAATCAACTTCAATAGCTTGCCTAATCTCAACTGATTGATCAACTGTATCCATCATAGTTTTCTCGACTAATTCCAAATCTGGAGTATGTTCAGTTGTATGTTTTAATTCAATTTGGAATTCTTCACCATATTCTTTCATCAAAAATTCCATTGCAGAATCAACAGACCATTCTGGCATAGCTGCTTGCTGGCCTGGAACTGATGGCGTAAATGGATCTTGGCGATTTGGCATCGCAGCATCACTAGCTAATGACATATCTCTCAACTTCTGAGAACCAAATTTATAGAACAACCAGAACCCTATTGCAGTCACTATAGCTGAAAGAACTAAATTGAATTGAGAATCTGAATCTTCTGGCCACTTAACATCATTCCCTGCTAAAACAACTGGAGCAATAAAAGTACCAAACAATGCAAATATACCTGCTGCAAATATTCCGAAATAAGCTACGCCCATTGATCCTGGCTCCCCTCTTCTCTTACGATAGAATGAAATCATACCAACTGTAGTTATTCCTAAGGCCATCACTGTTAGAGTAGTATCGTTCTCATCCATACCCAAACCACCCTCCTCATTTGTAAGAACATTATAAACTAAAATTAAAAATTGCAAAACAAGACCTGATATTATCATAGAAAAATACTTGGCTTCATCAATATCATTGATTTTTGTGTTGGAAATCAACCAATTCCCTACACCTATGAAAAGGAAAGATGCTGCCATCAGAAGAATCATATTGTCACCACCTTGAAGATATAAAGGCACAACTGACATATTTCTATATCCTGCATTTTGGCAAGGAGATCTTTGATCCTCTGGCAAATTATCCTGCATCTCAGATAAGCCACCCCTGCTATATTCATCCTCACAGATTAAGTATGGACCTTGAGCATAATTCAAGAATACAGATGACAAAAGTAGAGCTGCAGCTATAATGAAAAAGTAAAATGTCATAGAAGGAGGGTCCTCTAAAGGACGACCTAAAGAAGTTCGTGTAAGTAAAACACCAGTAGACACAATTAGCCCTATCGTACAAACAAGTCCTACTGCAAGAGTTAAGGGAAATATCAGGCTATTAAGAATACCACCGTAAAGAACAAATAATATTATTTCAAGAGCTGTAAAGACTACTATAGGATTCATTATAGATGAATTGTCGAGAGCACTGAAAAAGTAGAATATACATATTAGAAGAATTAGACTAAAGAAAAAGAAAATAAGACCACTTCCCCAACTCATGTTAACCATACAACCAAATCTCTCATCATTATCCACAGTCCCATTTTGATTTACATCTGTAACCATGTAATCTTGACCATCTACATTTTCTGCAAAATCATAATATATTTGGCCATCCCAAATTTCACAATTAAATGGTTTACCACTAAATGGCTCTGAAACGCCAGTACCTACTCTTTCCTGATTTTTGTAATAAGGAGTGGTAGGTTGATAACCATCTGAAGACTCTTCAGTAGGTCCAGGTACTGTTGTAACGGCTAAACCTATTACTGCAAAAAACAGTAATATTGAAATAACAACCATCGTTAGCGGAGCTTTGTAATTCACTTTACCTTTTGTTTTAAAAACGGAATCAAGTACTGAGGCTGCTTTAGTTAAAGTAGATCCTATATTAGAAACTGAAGAGAAAGCATTGGAAATAAAAGAAGCTGCCGCAGACTTTGTCTCACCTGATTCGCCTATTTCTGTTGCTGCAAGAGTTTCTTCAAGTAATTTCTCCTCATCGCTAAGTTCAGCACCAACATCAGAACCTGAAGAATCAGTTGTAATTTCTGGACTTGAGGAATCTACCTTTTCTTCAGTACTCGATTTTGTCTCTGGAGTCTCTGCAACAGGCGCCTCAGGTTGAGTTTGTGGTGTTTCAGCTACTGAATCTTCAGGTTGAGGAGACTCCTCAACATCTAAATCTGAACCACATATTGCGCAAGAAGTTTCACTGTCCTGCTCTTCCTCATACTGACAGACAGGACATACTTTCATAATTGTTACTAAATCATGCCATTAAAAATGTTAACTGAAAGAAAAAATAATTATATTGTTTGAAAATGGTGGGGAAAAAAGAGCAAACTTTAAATAGGAGGTCCAGAGAAAAGTGGTCCCATGAAAGAACAGCTACAACAGATACAGGCAGTTGCAGTCGTTACTTTTATTTGTGTTCTAATTTCGATAAATAGTAACTGGAGATTATGGACAGTGGTTTGTCATATCTGGAACAAACGAAGATGTAGAACCTATATCTGGAAATACTACTAGTGTAAATTCATTTACATTTACTTACTACTTAGACCATTATACACTAACTGACACAACAGGAACTAGTCAAAAAGTTAATTATGATGGAAATGATTGTGGATATTGTATTAACAAAATCGAAGCTACAAAAAACGTTAAACTTCTAGCATATGGAACTGCTATGATAGCTCTTATTGTTGCATACATGGCTAAAAATGCTATAGATAGTCTGCAAAATAAAAATTTGAAAAGTGCTCTAAAAAATCTAAAATATGTTTCAATACTTGTTCTAGTCGTAGGAATGCTTTCAACATTCTTTTTCTACACTGGATGGCCAGATGCCGTAATACAAGATGAAGTTGTTTACTCAACAAACAACGAAGAAACTGGAGAAGGTGCTCAAATTGGATGTATAAAGAACATTTTGAATTTCTACGGTAGTGGAGCCTGTGAAGAGTACGTACAAATAGAAGAAGGAGGATCTGATCGAGTAGATAACAGGATAGCTCCTATCGAATGGACACCAGGTATTGGCTTTTTCATTGTTTTGCTGGGATCATTAGTAACGGGTGGAGGAACTCTTTACATACTCGGTAATGTTGATAGAAGAAATTGGAAAGCTGTAATAAAAAAACAAGAACTAATAGAAAGACAAGAAGAAATACAAAAAGGCGAGATTGATAAGAATAAAGAACTCTTGAAAGAATTTGATGAGACTGAAGAAAGATTAAAGCAAGCTGAAAAGAGTATTGAAGACGCAAAGGCAGCTACAAAAAATATAGATTACCAGGGCATTGAAGATTTGGAGAATGAACTAGACCGCTTGACTGCTCTAAACCAGAGTGTTAATACATTAAACAGCTCACTCGAGAGCAAGTTGAAAACTGCTAGATTGGCTACATCAGATGTTGAAAAAAGATCTAGAATGGCTGAGAAAGAATTAAATGAGGATCTTGCAGCAAAAACGAATCTTGAAAAAGAGATAGAAAACCTTCGTGACAAACACGAAAATGACATGAGGCTCAGCGACCGCATGACAAGAGAAATTGGATCTTTGAGGCAGATGGCCGAGGAAGCTGATGAAAGAGCACGAAAAGCTGAAAAGCAACTGAAAGTCGAGAAACCAGATACCGTAAGAGCACTCGAATCTTACGATTCTGTCAAAGCCGCTCACGATAAAACTGTAGACGAGAAAAACAATCTAGAAAAAGAAATAATGGATTTAGAGCAACAAACTCTAGACGCAAATGAAAGAGAAAAAGCTGCACTCGCAGAAAGAAAGGATGCTGCACAAAGAAGAAAAGAATTAGACAGGGAAGTGAAACTAATGGAGAAAAATAAGAAACGACTAAACGATAAATTTACAACTTTAACATCGAATCTCGAAAAAGCAAAGAAAGATTTAGCAAGTGCAAGAGAAAAGGCTGCAGTTACGCTAAGCGAACTAGATTTAGAACGAGAAACTATAGTAGAACTTCAACAAGATGTGGAAAAACATCGTCAAAAAGAAGGGGAAATTGTAGGATTTACAGATTCACTTAAGGAACTTCAAGAACAAGTCAAAGAACAGAATGATTCTAACCAAACCATATTTGATGACCTAAAGGAAGAAACAGATAGAAAGAGAAAAACTGAAAAAGATTTGGAAACACTTGAAAAGGCATCAAAACAAGTTAGCAAAGTTATGGAGAGTCTGAAAAAGCAGTTTGATGCAGCTAAGGATGAATTAAACATTGCTAGCGATGAAAGAAACAAGGCTGAAAGATTACTTGAAACTGAAAAAGATGAACATGAAAAACTAAAAGAGGATTTAGAATTCCTTCAGAACAATACAATAGGTAGCGAAGAAGATACTGAAAGAAAAATTAAAGCAATGGAAATAGAAAGTTCGAAGTCATCAGAGCAAGCAAATGAAATGCAAGAGGAAGCTGACAATCTTATAGAATCAAATGATGAGTTGAGAGAGAAAATCAAAGGGGCAAGAATAGACAGTATAGATTCTGCAACCGAAGAAGCTAAAAGTAGTGAAGGTTCTGCCAAGATTGGTTCTAGTCTAATTGTCAAAAATCTGACAAAGGAAACTGAACACAATTTCGAACTAGTAAATCCTGACCAGGCTGACATACCAAATGGTAAGATTCCTTTAACAAACCCTATAGGAAAGTCCTTAGAAGGTGCAAAAGAAGGCGATGAAGTAAAGGTGGGACCAACTACCTTTAAAGTTCTAAAATTAGAAAACTAGAAATTAAACCAATACCTATTTTCTTTAACCTATCCTAAAGGCTAGAACCTGCGTGACACTAGGGGTATGCTGATGTCATTCATAGTAATACATTGAACAGTGTAAAATATAGCCTCCGCCATGGTAGTTAATGGATTTAAAACTCCCTGAGAAAAGCAAAGAAATGCAAGATTGGAATTGGTCTGAATATGAGCCTTTTTTTGAATACTTGTTGAACCAAGAAATTGATAAAACAAATATTGACTCATGGATGAAATATTGGTCTGACTTTAGTGAATTGATAGGAGAAGTAGGCACAGATGTTTATATTTCTACAACTGTGGACACGACTGATAAAGAAGCAAAAAACAGATTTCATACTTTCTTAGAAGACATTAGTGAAAATGCAAGTGCAAGAAATCAAGAATTGAAAAAGAAATTACTTGAATCTGGGATTGTACCTGATAATTTTGATATCCCATTAAAAGGAATAAAAAGTGAAGTGAATCTATTCTGTGAAAAAAATTTACCACTTCTAACAAAAGATAGTAAACTTTCAAAGGAATATGATGCTATAATTGGAGCTCAAACTGTCGAGTGGGAAGGTGAAGAAGTTACAATCACTCAATTAGCACCAGTTTTACTCGAGACCGATCGAGAAAGAAGAGAGAAAGTATGGAGACTAGCTGCCGAAAGAAGATTAAAAGACAGAGACAAAATAAACAAAATATGGCAAAGAATACTAGAAGTCAGAATTAAAATTGCTCAAAACGCAGGATATGACAATTACAGATCATGGAGATGGGAATACCTAAAAAGATTTGATTACACTCCAGAAGATTGTCTAAACTTTCACGAAGGAATTGAAAAAGTGATTATGCCTTTTGTTAATAAATTAATTAAGGAAAAGAAAAACCAATTGGGTTTAGACGTTCTCAAACCTTGGGATCTAAGTGTGGATCCACTCAACAGAGACCCACTTACACCCTTTTTAGATGCATCCGAACTAGAAGATAAATGCCACAACATATTCGAAGCTGTTGACAAAGATTTAGGAAATCATTTTAGTATAATGCGAAAGGAAAAATTACTTGATTTAGCTAACCGGAAAGGTAAAGCTCCAGGAGGTTATTGTACTGAATATTACCATCGCAGACTTCCCTTCATATTCATGAATGCCGTAGGAACGCATAGTGACGTGCAAACAATGTTACATGAGGGTGGACACGCATTTCACGTGTTTGAGTCAGATAAACTCCCATATGCTTCTCAGAGAGAAGTAGGAATGGAATTTGCTGAAGTAGCATCTATGGCTATGGAATTGTTAGCCTCCCCTTATCTTACTAAGAAGTATGGAGGTTTCTATGAAATTGATCAAGCAAAAAGAGCTCGAATTGAACATTTAGAAAAAATAATAATGTTCTGGCCATATATGGCTGTAGTAGATGCCTTCCAGCATTGGGCCTATACAAATCCAGAAGATGCAATGACCCCAGATAATTGCGACGCAGAGTGGACTAGACTTTGGAAAAGATTCCAAACATTTGATGACTTAGATTCTAGCGAATTTGATGAAATAATCGCTACTGGCTGGCATAACAAATTACACATTTACCATGTCCCATTTTACTACGTTGAATATGGAATGGCCCAATTAGGTGCAATACAAGTTTGGGGTAATGCACTAAAAGACCAGAAAAAAGCCGT
>JBJLBY010000015.1:0-10532 GCA_045567975.1 Candidatus Poseidoniales archaeon
TTTTTTCATCGTCACTACCCGAAGAATCGGCCTTGACAACGATTACTGCATTAGTGCCATCTGCAACTGCAAATGTATCTAAGCCATTTTCTGGATTATAATCGCCTTGTAATGTAGCAAATTTTCCTTGATTAAGAAGTGTCATATCTCCATCAAAAGAGATTTCGCTTTCAAAATCATCAGATAATTCCTTAGCATTAGGCACGTAAACGCCCATCCAATATGCAGAAATCAATAAGAAAACTGCTCCTGCGGCCACAAAAGCCTGCGCGGTCCATTCTGGTAGATTGTTGCTCATGATATTTCTCCAATGCCAAAAAAGGCATAGAATATGGTGTAAATTTACTTCACACTAATAGACTTACTGAAATAAATCGTATATAATGCTTTGTGTTTCGAAAAATAAAACTTATAATTCTTCGAGCATTGTAATAAACAGTTTAACTTCCTCAACGCTCCAACCGGCATAGAATTCACCAAGTTGAGACCAAGCTTCTGGATCCTCATCAGCCATTCTGTAAAGATCTACTAGTGTTGCTTGAACTTTACCTTCATCGAAATTCTTTGAATAATCAACAAGCCTTTGCTCTACCTTTTCTTTGTCAACACTGTAACTAGTATTGATATCTAAATCACTGAATTCGAGGTAATCACCCAACAAAGATTGAGGTATGTAGAGAATGTAAAGTCCGGAAAAGAAGACGCCAAATTGAAATAGTAAATATCCTTCCTGAGCAAAACCAAAGGTAAACCAACCTTCTTCATCCATGTACCATTTAGTATAATAATAATAACTAATGAAAGTAAAAAGGAAAAAAGAAGGAACTGATAATAACCAATCTGAGAGACTTATGGAACGATCTGCCTCAGGAATCTCACCTAGAATACTATATCTCAAACTATAAATTTCTAAAATCATCCAGTACATCAGAAATACTGCAAGAAGAATAAGTATTATACTGGCTAAGAACCAAAATAACCCTGATCAAACATTACGAAAAGAATTATGGTACCAAAAGCAGTTAACCAATAAACTCCGATTAACCAAATACCATGACTCCAAATCTTGTGGAAAAGTTGCTGCATGCAAAGTAAGCAACCTATGCCTGAGAAAAGCCATAATGGAGTCGATATCAAATGAAATTCTATTCCAAATGCAGGAAGTGCAATTAGACGGCCAATACCATTCTCCATATATCCTGAGAAAAGTGAAATCGTGAAAGTTAGGATTGATAGAGTTAGAAGAAGTAAATCTTCCTTTTCACGCTCAAGCCCAAACTGCCTTCCTAACAAACCCATTTGATATTAGTTTGAAAGTTACTACAAAAAGATTTTGTGCAACTATTTATCATCTTTTTCCATTGCTTGCTTAATCAAATCCCCCATAGTCAAAGACTGATTTGATGACGAAGTTTCCGTATTACTAGATAAATCAACCCTTTCAGTTAATTTAATTTTAAGGAAATTTTCCAACTTCTTAATTAATTTCTCAGTAGGTTTCATATTGCCAGCTTCAACCGAAGCTATGATTGATTTCTTTTCCGAAATCTTACTTGCAAGAGAAATGTGGTCTAAATTCAACTTTTCTCTACCTCTCCTAACCAATTCCCCATAGTTCTTGACAAGAACGTCTTCAGTGTCAATTTCTTGGTATCTTGTTTTCATCTGTCTCTTCTCAAGCGTTTGGGCAACATATGCTCTATGACCTATAGATTCTCTATGAGTTGGTTCAGATCCCATTGAGGAGCAGGTACTACAAACTTGGAGGACTGAACCTGAAGTTTTACGAGGAGTTAAGACAGCTGATTCGGCCCCACACATTTCACATTCCATATCAAGTCACAAATGATATATATCTAACCCAATTAAATGTTTAGTGAGTAAAAGTGTCTCCTGAAGAAAATGAAGGTGAAGTCTCAACACCAGAGAAAGGTGAGGACTGGGACAAATGGCTAATCGAAGAAACTGAAAGATTTGAGAGTGAAAAAAGACAACTAGAAATTGATGTTTCTAGAATGAAGAGAGAAAATGCTCATCTTAAAGGTGAATTAGCAAGATTAAGAGCACCTCCCCAAGTAATAGGTACTGTTAGAGATCTCTTGGAAGATGGAAGAGTCGGAATAAAATCAAGCAGCGGCCCTGATTTTGTCGTTCATCTGTCTGAAGGAATTGATAAAGAAAAATTGGAAGTGGGTGATAGAGTTGCGCTTCATCGGCAAACCTTAGCTGTTTTGGAAACACTGCCTTCAACTAAAGACCCACTTGTAATGGGTGCTGAAGTAGAAACTAAGCCTTCTGAAAAATACAAAGATATTGGAGGACTAGCTGAAGAGCTAGATGAACTGAGAAGTACTATTGAGCTACCAATGCTACAACCTGAGAGTTTTCAGAAAATTGGAGTTGAACCTCCAAAGGGTGTATTACTAGTAGGACCACCTGGAACTGGAAAAACATTGATGGCAAAGGCTGTTGCAAACGCAACCAATGCTACATTTATTAGATTAATAGGCAGTGAACTTGTTCAGAAATATATTGGAGAAGGTGCACGCTTAGTTAGAGAATTATTCCAATTGGGTCAAGAAAAATCTCCAAGCATAATTTTCATTGACGAACTTGATGCAGTTGGAGCTAAAAGGATGGATATAGGTACAACTGGTGACAGAGAAGTGCAACGAACTTTAATGCAGCTATTAGGTGAACTAGATGGATTTACACCAAGAGGTAATGTATCAATTATGGCAGCCTCAAATAGACCTGACATACTTGACGAAGCACTACTAAGGCCAGGTAGATTTGATAGAATTATAAGAATTCCTTTGCCTGAAGAAGATGCAAGGATGAAAATAATAAAAATCCACACAAAGGGTATGTCTGTTGTAAAAGGTCTCAATTATAAACTTCTTGCTAGAGACACCGAAGGATTCTCGGGTGCCGATCTAAGGGCTTTATGTGTTGAAGCCGGTATGAAGGCTATAAAGAATAAGAGATCCAAAACAACAATGAAGGATTTTAAAGATGCATTAGAAAAGGTAAAAAGCCGTCTTAACGATGCTGAAATTTCTGAACCTGAAGGCGGATTGTACTATTGAACAGCCATATTTCAAAAATTAACGCGGCCAAAGAAGCCTTGAAATTTGTTAAAAATGGTATGACGGTTGGATTGGGTACTGGATCAACTGCTAGAATTTTCATTGACTTACTAGGCAAAAAGCTTGGAGATGGTTTCCAGATTATAGGTATGCCTACTTCAATCGAGACTAAAAAGCAGGCAACGAATTTGGGAATTGAACTGATTGGAATAGAGGACAAAGACAAACTTGATATCGCTATTGATGGGGCTGACGAAGTTTCACCAGAAAAAAATTTGATTAAAGGATTAGGAGGTGCACTGCTAAGAGAAAAACTGGTTGAAAAGAAAGCAAAGAAATTGATTATCATAGTTGATCAAAGCAAAATGGTAGATTGCCTTGGAACTGGAGTTTTACCTGTAGAAGTGAAAAAAGACAATCATCAACAAACTGCTAGTAATATAGAATTATGTGGATGTTCTGCTGAATTAAGGATAAATGAAAGAGGGGAAATCTTTGAAACTGATAATGAAAATTACATATATCTCTGTAACTTCAAAAACAAGATTGAGAAACCTGAACAAACTGAAGTAATGCTAATGTCAATTAATGGAGTGGTTGATACTGGCCTTTTCCTAAACATGGCAGATATAGTTATTGTGGGAAAGGAAACAGAAACAAAAATTATTCAATAATCACTTACCACGTTGTTCTTTAGCTTTGGGCCGTAAACCTTTGTAATTACATTTACGACATTTGACTGCCTTCCATGCATTTACTGCGTTACACTGCATGCAAATTTTCTTGTTGAACATGCGAGCTTCAGCTTCTGCGAAACGTGCCATGAGGTGGTCGTAGAAGGCGTAGTTATAATGATTTGTGTAAAAAGCGAACTTTGCCAACAAAAGAACTAATAAACATGCCTCTCTGGCACATCATGAGTATAAAGCCCAAAAGGGCAACCAGTATTCGGGGTTCCAATTAATTGATTAATGGACACTATACTATACAATTACACGCTATTAATGCAATGTCAACATTTAGGAGACGTTATCTAAGATTATGAATTTTTTAGCAACATTTGGCTCATACAGTGATGACTTACAAAATCCAGAACTTGAGTGGACACGTATCCTGATTTTCCTTTTTTTAGCACTAGGTGTTTCATTTATCTGCTCTCTATTGGAAGCAATTATCCTATCTGTAACTTGGTCACATATTGAGATTTTGAACAAGAACAAGAGTGTAGCTGGTAAAAGATTAAAGATATTAAAAGAAGATATTGACCAACCTCTAGCAGCCATACTCACTTTGAATACCATATCACACACAATAGGTGCTGCTGGTGTTGGATCGGAGTTTCATAAATTAGGCAATGAATGGTTTACCATAGCCTCAATTGTACTAACTGTCCTGATTTTAATCTTCTCTGAAATTATTCCAAAAACATTGGGTGCAATATATTGGAGAAAATTAGCTCCATTCTCAGCTTACGTTTTGGATGGGTTACTGTGGATTACTTGGCCAATTGTAGTCATACTTAATGGATTTTCAAAGAGAATTGCTGAAGGCAATGAGGATCAGAAGGAGATGACTAGGGAAGAAATGATTGCTGTGGCTGAGATAGGTGAAACTCAAGGAGCACTAGAAAAACAGGAAACTCAAGTTATCAAAAATCTTCTAACAATGGATAAAATATTAGCTGAGGATGTCATGACACCTAGTACCGTTATGTTAACATTTCACAAGTTAGAAACTGTTGAGGATATTATACAAAATCATTCTCCGATACCATTCTCCAGGATACCAATACATGACGAAAATCTCGATGATATCCATGGTGTTGTTTTAAGAAGTAAAATAATGGAACTACACAGCGAAGGTAATACTGGAACATATATGGAAGACTTTATGACAAAACTGTCAACTGTTAGTCCCGAAGATTCCGTTGCAACCTTGCTAGATGAGTTCCTAAAGAAGCGTGAGCACATTTTCTTAGTAGTTGATGAGTATGGGACTACTCAAGGAATAATAACGTTAGAAGATGCCGTAGAGACACTTTTGGGTGCTGAAATTGTTGATGAATCAGATTCCGTAGAGGACATGAGACAATTAGCAAGAGAGCTTTGGGAAAAGAGAAGGAAGCGGAAAACGAACCTGTAATTTATATCTTTTTTAATCTGAACTATACCATTCCTTAATTCTATTGGATGTCCAGATTAAACTTGGGAGAACAAAAATAGCAATAACTAGTGAATAAACAATAGTGGCTGCAGTTATAATTCCAAAATTTCTTACTAAAGGCATCGGTGACATGAATAAAACTGCAAATCCACAGAAAGTAGTCAAACCTGAAATAAGAAGTGCAGAACCAGTCCTTTGAATTGTTGTCTCAATTGCTTGCCTTTCACTCTTATGAAGTATTTCCTCTCTGTACCTCTCCACAATGTGGATTGCATAGTCTATTCCCAAACCAATAGTCAAGGCCGTCACCATAACTGTTAGAACATTCAAAGTAATTCCTAAAAGAGTCATAGTGGCCATAATCCAAACTGTTGCCAGAATCGTTGGCAATGTAGAAATTAAACCAAAACCTAAGTTTCGATATAAAACAACTAAGATTGCTGTAGCTAAAATTATAGAAGTCAATGTTGAACTTATCTGTGTGTTTTGAATTTCATTTACAGTTACACTAGTAAGAACATGGCCCCCTGTTATACCAACTGTATAATTTGCAGACAAGCTAGCTGGAACGTCTTCCGCGAGCTCAGCTCTCATAAATTCAAGGCCCTCGTTATCTAAATCATATGATGAGGTTGCCCCGATAAATAATCTTACAACTGAAGAAGTGTAAATTCCATCTGAATCCCTATGTAAAACATGCTTTATTTTCTCTGAATAAGACTCTCCTGTGAACGGGTCTGCAATGTCAAGATCTCTCTGGTAAAGATAATCATACAAGCTTACTATATCCTCATCAGAGGTCTCATCAAATGTTGCTATTGCAACACCTTTGCCCCTATAGTTTAAATTGAAAGTATTCATTATGGTTTGAACATATAAATATTTGTCTGAATCACTGACGGTAATATCAAAAACTAAATCATCATCAAAGCCGCTTTGTAAATACTTAAACTCAACTTTTGCATAGTATGAATCAGATGGAACCTTTAATGAAACTGATTTTTCTTGTGACAAGTCTCCCTTTACATCTAGTGAACTAACCTTTGTTGTATTATGATAATTATTTGAATCATCATACCATATTACTGAAACTTCCAATGATGAAGAAAACGCCGAATTTGAATTTGTCCATTCCAGATTGATTTCCTCATCTGCTGACACTCTGAACAGATTAGTTGTAATCCATTCATGCGTCATATTTGACTTGTGGGAAACGCTATTTTTGTCTGAGTCTATAGCAACACTAACTAGCTCATAAACAGATTCTACTCTTGATGTAGCTCCAACTTTAATTACATACCTATCATCATTGAAGCCTCCAAAACAACTAGCTGTTTCACCGCATTGAAGCTCGTAAATACCATCAAAAAATTCTGCCGTGGCTACTGGCCCTGTGAATAAAATCTGAGACTGAAGATAATCTGCACCTCTAAAATCAGATTGAATACTCTCTGCAGTGGACATAATTTCTAGGTTATCAGAAAGAAAATCATCTAATGAAAATGAGGTTTCTATCTGAGAAGCACCTCCCAATGCAAGAATTGTAATAATTATTACAGATGAAACAATAACTTGAGGGTGTTTATCAACTATATCTGCCGCTCTAGAAATAGAGGTTTCAATAATTTTGGAGTCTGCTACTGTATTTGCTGGATCTGTGGATGCTGTATCAAGTACAAATCTCATTGAAGTGTAAAAGAAAAGAGTTAAAATAAAAGAGGAGAATATGCCTACTGCACAAAGTAAACTGAAATCCCGGACGGGACCTACTCCTCCACTTATTCCTGACAAAAAAGCCACAACTGTAGTGAACATTGCTAGAAACAATGCTTGGCCTGTATGGGTCTGAGCATCCAAAAGTGATTCTTCAACCGAATTACCTGCAGACAAGCTTTCCTGATATCGTCTACTTATATGAACTGCGAAGTCAATTCCGAGTCCAACCACCAATGGAATAACTGCTACATCTAGAGCTGTCAAAGTAATTCCGACCATACCTGCAAAAGAAAAAGTCCATAGAACTGATAATACTAATGTTATAAGAGGTAGAACGACATAACTCCAATGTCTAAAAGTCAACCAGAGTAATACAACAGTAACAATTAACATACCTAAACTCATCAATATATTTGTCAATTGGGTGGACTGATCTACATCGTAAGCCAGAAGTGCCGTGGAAAATGGTTCAGCTTCAATATCACTACCTGATTTAGAATTATGATCCAATGCTAAAATACGAACTTGCTGACCTATCTCTTTCTTTTTATCGACACTTATGTCGGGATCAAGATTAATCATTATTAATGTAGAATTTGCTAAAGGTGCAGATCTAACGGATTTCTCTGTATCTACAATTATCAAAGGATTCATGTTTAAACTTTTATCAACTAAAACATCGCTAACAAAATCAACCTCATCCAAAGAGTAATTTCCGCCACCTGTCCCAATAAGTGCCTCATAAACAAGCTGCCAAGGATTTTCCACAGATTTAACTTCATCAAGAGAATAGCCAGACTCTCTAAGAGCTGAATCAAAGATCCCACCTACCGAAATTACATCTTCAACACCATTTAATTCCAAACACGAGTTGTGTAACTCAAGTATATCTACCAAATTCTCCATAGCCAAAATATTGCCATTACTGATAGAAGTCAAATACAGATAAACTATACTAGAATCCTGACCAAAATCATCGCTTACAGTTTCATAAGTTTGAACTTCATCTGCTTGAGGAAGGAAGGCTTCTACATCTGTAGCAAACTCGACTTTTAAAAGAAAAGGGGAAAGCATCAAAGTCAAAAGCACTACAACGACAATAACTTGCCTCGAATTGTCTATTGGAATTCTAGAATAGCGCTTCAACATACTATGACTCATAAGAACCTCTCTTAAAAATTGTGGTCAGCGACCTATCCTCCTTTGCCGTTGCTGAAATGATCTTATTGCTCTCAAAAAATCAATCTTTCTCATCTCTGGCCAGAAAACATCTGAGAAGTAAAGCTCAGAATAGGCTAACTGCCAAAGAAGAAAATTACTCACTCTTTCCTCACCTGAAGTTCTTAAAATTAAATCTGGATCTGGAAGATTACTGGTATACAAATTATCTGAGATAAGATCCACATCTATATCTTTAGAATCTAATTCTCCAGCCTTTATTTTTTCAGCTATTTTAGTCATTGATCGAACTATCTCTTGCCTTCCACCGTATGCAACAGCAAGATTGTAGTTGTAATGATCATAATGTTTAGTTTTGTCTTCAGCATAATCTATAGCCTTGATAACTCTCTCCGGAAGTAGTTCACGATGACCTATAGATCTTATTCTAACTTTATTCTTATGAACTTGGGGATCATCTGCTGCATTCAAGAATGATTCTTCAAATAAATCCATTAAAGGATCTAATTCCTTTTCGTCTCTGCTAAAATTCTCCAATGAAAAGGCATAAACTGTTAGGTACTTGATATCTAAATTACGACACCACTCTGAAAGATTTTCTAGAGTCCCTTTACCCATAAGATGTCCTTCATATGGAAGCAAACCGAGGCTTTCAGCATATCTTCTATTGCCGTCCATAATGACGGCTAGGTGATTAGGTACTGGACTCTTCTTAACTTGTCTTTCAAGCCTTTTCTCATAAAACTTGTATGCTGGAGACAAAAGCTTCCTTACTACTCTTCTCACGAATCACTAGATAGATACAACATTATAAAACAGCTTTACTGGCAGAGCGTGAGTATTGAGTATTTATTTGAGTTAGGTGGAGAAAATACTAATGTAGCCAGATACGAGGTTGAAACCGTTCTAGAGTGTGAAGGATATAATCCAAGAGAAGTGTTTAATGAGCATAGTGCAGTTACTTTTAATCTTTCAAAAAGTCTAAATGAAAACACGATAAATCGATTAGGAATGACTAAAAGAATATCAAAAGTCATCCATTCATCTAATAATAAAGATATTAATGGACTAATAAATCAAATAAAAGAAATTGATATTGAAAACAAAACTTTTGCAATACGTATGATTTCAAAGAAAATGGGAGATGAACGTGAAATTGCCGTCAAATTAGGCTCAAAAATATCTTCTAGAAATGAAATTGATTTAGAAAATCCACAAGTCAAAATATTAGTTTTCATAGGAAAAAGAATAATGATTACTTTAAACAATAATGAGATAAGAACATCTTACAAAGCTTGCTTGAAAAATCATGTCAGATATAGACCTTACTTTTCGCCAATAAGCATACATCCTAGAATTGCTCGAGCCATGATAAACATGTCCAAGTGCGAAGATGGAGATACTATCATTGATCCCTTCTGCGGAACTGGTGGAATATTAATCGAAGGAGGTAAGGTAAAACTAAATTTAATTGGATTAGATATTCTTGAAAGGATGGTTGAAAATACTAATGGAAACCTAAAACACTTTGGATTAGAAGGTGAAATTGAACAAGGTGATGTTGGGCGTATTGCCGAATTTGAATTTGATGCTATTGTTTGTGACCCTCCTTATGGAATCTCAACAACAACTGCTGGGGAAGAAATTAGCGATTTAATGAGTAGAACCATGAATGCATTTTCCAAGTCAACGGAAAAAGGAAAGAGAGTTGTTATGGCAGTCTCAAACCCCAGTATTATTCCAACAGAATCATTCACAGTTGTCAAAACATTTGAATGGTATGTACATAAATCACTAACAAGAAATTTATTAGTCTTAGAGAAAAATTAGTACCTTACAGTTACATCGATTGTATAATCCATTTCACCTTCTATACATTCAATCGTTATTTCATAATTACCTGTAGCCTCTAAATCTGAGCTACTTGTAATTTCCCATTCCCCCTCGCCAGATTGTTCACCTGTTTCATTTCGAAGGATAGTCCCATTAGAATCCTCAAGTGTTAAATCAACTTCAGACGGGAAAATTAATGAACCTTGCTGCAGATCTGTGAGTGTCCAATTGACCTGTAGTGTAAGTGCCCCCAATTCAACTGGAAAAGTGAGAACATTTGATTGGCCTTCTTCAACACTACCAGAAAAACTTTCTTCATAATTAGAAACAACTTTCACAGTAGTTTCAGCCTCATCAGATAATCCTGTTGAATCTGTAACTGACAAAGTGACTTTGTATTCTCCCTCTGAAGAATAACTACGAATTATTGTTGCATTAGAATATACCATACCGTCTCCTTCAAAAGACCAACTGTATGTTAATTCATCTCCATCCAAGTCTGTTGAATCTGTAGCTGAAAAAGTTATGTTCTCATCAACACTAACTTTAGGC
>JBJLBY010000016.1:0-33650 GCA_045567975.1 Candidatus Poseidoniales archaeon
TGGGACTTATCGTGGCAGGTATTGTAGAAATTCTTAACGATTTGTTTGTTGTTGGTGATTTCAATTCATCAAATGTAAGTTATATTTTAGCAGGTATTGTTGTAGCCTTTATAGGTCTCTTGGTTCACGATAGTATAAGAGAGAAGGTCAAGGATCAGCCTTTTGATGATTCGGTAAAAATAGTCTCAGATAAGTAAAGTAAAATGGCAGATTTTTTCGTTTTAAGATTAGGTCATAGGCCTGAAAGGGATAAGAGAATAACTACACACGTTTGTTTAACAGCTAGAGCTTTTGGTTGTCCAAAAGTTTTCCTTTCAAAGCCAGACAGTAGAGTGAGTAAGACTGTTGGTGAAGTTGTAAAAAAGTTTGGGGGGGAATTTAGTATTGAGAATGTTACAAGTCTAGAATCATTTGTAAAGAAATGGCCAGGTATTGTTGTTCATTTGACAATGTTTGGTTTACCTATTGACGATTTCGTTGGTGAGCTTAAGAAAGTGAATTCAGATATACTTTTTGTGGTAGGTGCAGAGAAGGTTCCTCCTTGGATTTTTGAAGAAGCTGATTACAATATTTCTATAGGCAATCAGCCACATTCCGAGGTGGCTGCTTTAGCCGTTTCCCTCAATAAGGTATGTGGTGATACTTACTCTAAAGATTATGATGGAGCTTTGAAGGTAATTCCATCAGGCACTCACCGTCAAATGGTTGATAATAGAGTATTTGATTAATCTTCCATTTCTTTCGATTCAGCAGAAACAGATATTTCGATGAAGGACATTCTGAATGTTCCCTTTTTATCTTTTCTTGGTACATCTTCAGTACCTATGTCTACATTATCAACTTTAGTATCAAATTCTTTTTTGAATCGATTCTTAAATTGCTCTGCTACATTTACTGCATTGGATATAGACTTCCCTCTAGCCTTCAACTTTACACATTCAATTTCCTCTCTCCCAAGATAAGACATCATGTCTGGAAAGTAAAGGAAGGGATCTTCAGAACCGATAAAAATAGTACCTATTTTTCCATCTAGTTTCTTGTTGACTCTAAACCTTCTTTTATTTGGCTTAGATTTTTTAGCTTCCGTTTTTTTTTCTTTGCTAGCTTTCTTCTTCTGAGGCATTTTTTTATCAATTTGATATATCTATATATGACTAATCAAAGCTTTCCGCTTGCCACTTAGTTTCTATTTTATTGTAAAAATATATGCTTATCATAGCCAGAGTACCGCAAATAAATGATAGGGAAATAAGAATTAGAGATTGACTGTAGCTTATGGCTAGGCTAAGAATAGTCATTGCAATCATTGGAGGTACTGATACGAAGAAGAATTTTATGAATATAATTGCGTCAAAAAGTGCAGAATTTGTTCTGAGACCTGTAGATAACGCAGTGTAATTTACTATGTAAATTCCAACAGTTATCATTACAACTATGCCGATTGGTAATAGGTTGATTTCAGAGCTTAAATATGATATTAGGATCATAAAAATTAATGGAATCCACCAAGTAATTGTAATAAAAAGAATAAGTCTAGCTCTTATAACTTGAGGGACAGTTATTGGTAGTGTCGAATAGAAATTAGGGCTATCTATAGTGTTCAACCAAGAATAAAGCATAGTCCCAAAAAACCCCACCATCACACCATAAAATATGGTGTTAAAGTCAACATCAATGGGTAAGCCTCTATCTATGAACCAGTTCATAAATGTGAGAATTCCTAATGGGAAAGCAAAAGAAAAAAACATTTTGATTCCAGTTTTACTTCTTTGGAGATCTATTCTTTCTTTAGATATGATAGTAGTTGAGGTGATATTCTTCGCCCAGCTAAATTTCTCCTTATATTCTTTGAAACGTTCTCTATATCCAATCTGTGGGATTGAACTAACTTCATTGATTTCATTTATTAATAATGTAGCAGTAGTTGTCAAAATTCCAGTTATAGAGATAGATATTAAAATAGAGTTTAGGTCTGAGTTCAAATACCAATGTAAGCTAGGTGTTATATCCAAATCTTGAACTACAAAAATGTAGCAAGTCAAGGCAATACTACTACCTAATATTGAATGTTTCAAAGATATACGATACAAGCTAGAAATTAGATATGCAAATGCCAATCCCATTATGAAAGTGAGGAATAATGATATACTGAATAATATTACATTTATTAAATTAAAATTATTAAATTGAGATCCAATAACAGCTCCTAATAAAGCTGGTAAAAGTGTGAATATTGAGTAGAATATTATTTCTTTAATAAAGTATAATAAAGTGATTCGCTTCTGACTTAGAGGTTGTGTTGAGGGGAGTCCAATGATAAGGCCAAGATAACCAAATATTCTTTCTAAAAAATCGCTGCCGAAGAAAGCAAGAAATCCAGTAAATATCCCATAGAAAAGTATTGCAATATGACATGATTCTAGAAAATCTTTGTAACCCATATCTGCAATCATTTCATCTGCAAAAACAATAGCCAGGATTCCAGAAAGTATTACCAAAATGGGGAAAGAGTAGAACCCTTTACCACTTGCAAAGCTTGTGTTTAGTCTAATCTCTTCGAGAAGCATTTTCCAGACTATTAATCTATTCATAACACAATTTCGTGGAAGAGTTCTTCCAGATTTATATTCTGCTTTTCTAAATCTTTTAGAGTAATTAAAGATTGAATTTGACCGTGATGTATAATTGCAGCTTTTGTACAGAGACGTTGAGCGTTTTCTAAGAGGTGTGTATTGAGAAACACAGTACCTCCATCTTTAACAAATTCAGTGAGCCAATCTCTAACTTTAGTTTGAACGATAGGATCCAGATTGATAAAAGGTTCATCTAGAAATAGTAATTTACATTCTGAGAGGAAAGCTGCAGCCAGCATTACTTTTTGTCTTTGCCCTCTAGATAAATTTCTACAAACTCGACCTTCTAATGCATCCATTTCAAAAAACTCAATCCATTTTTCAATTCTAGGATTTTCAATTTCTCGTATTGAAGCTACCATTTCCAAAACTTCTCTTGGAGTGAGGAAGCTAGGTGGAGACTCCTGTTCTGGTACAATTCCAATGTTTTTCTTTACAGACATAACATTATCTTCAACAATCAGGTCCAGTACTTTTGCACTTCCTTTAGTCGATCTAAGTTGGCCAGTTAATATCTTTAGAAGAGTAGTTTTTCCAGCTCCGTTTGGACCGAGAAGTCCAAAGAATTCTCCTTCCTCAATTTCTAAATCAACATTATTCAATGCCAAAAAATCGTCATATTTTTTTGACAAACCTTTACAATCGATAACAGACATTACAATTATCTAAACATACCCTTGATAGTCTTTTTTATTAGACCTTCATCAGTTTTGTCAACTTTTGGTTCGGTTTTATCTTTACCAAATACTAGTTTTCTTAGTGTGAACATAGCTGTGTTATAGCCTAATGATTCTTTCCCAATTAACCTTACTGGTAATGGTAACATTTCCCAAGTTCTTCCTATAAATTTTTCGTATTTTTGATCATTAAATAGATATTCAGTTCCCTTGCTACCAGCACTTTTCATAGATTTTATTACAATTTTTGTGGCTAATGTAATGACAACGGAATCCACTGCATTTTTAGCGGCTTTACCAGCTGATGAAGCAACATCTGCTACGCTTTGAACTGCATCACTAGCAATCTTTGCAGCACTTTCTCCTACATCTTTTGCCTTATCGGTTACTTTGTTGGTGATCCCAGATGTACCCTCCTTAATTTGTTCAGCTTTTTCTTCAGCCTTCTTTCTTACATCTTTAAACATACAGTAGCATCACCAATTCTATTATTAAACATGTGGTTCAGAGGTATTGTAGCGGGGGTCGCATAGCCAGGCCAATTGCGCTGGGTTTAGGTCCCAGTCCTTAGTGGTACGAGGGTTCAAATCCCTCCCCCCGCACCATTTATATCCTTCTCATATTAGAGGTTCATGGCAGAGGGTTCTGAAGTTTCTAGGAAAAAAAGAGTCACAAAAGGTGATAAGAAGGCAAAAAAACATTTTAGTCGTTACAAAAAAGGTGGACCTAAGAAGCAGAGAGTTAAGTTGTGATTGGTGGTATCGAATTAGGAGGAACTAAGTGTCTTGTTGCTGTTGCAAATAATCCGTTGGAAATAGTTGAAAAAAAATTAATAACTACAAAAGATCCAATTAGTACAATATCAGAAATTAAGTCTTTTTTTACTAATTTTCAGATTGCCAGACTAGGTGTTGGCTCTTTTGGCCCATTAGTTCTTAATTCAGGTTCCAAAGACTACGGACTTTTGGTTGCTGAGAGTAAAAATGGTTGGAAAGGAATAAATATTGTTAAAGAGTTTTCAAAAATTAGTACAAATATTGTCCTTGATACAGATGTCAATGCAGCAGCATTGGGAGAATATAAATATGGAGCTGGAAAATCATCTGAAACTTTCGTTTATGTGACAATTGGTACCGGTATTGGAGTCGGTATTTTGATAGGTGGCAAGCCCAATGTTGGTAATTTTCATTTGGAAATAGGCCATATGTTCGTTCCTAATAATGATAATTTTAAGGGAGTTTGTAGAATACATGGCAATTGCTGGGAAGGTTTGGCAAGTGGTCCGGCCATACATACTAGATGGGGAGTTCAGGCAGGTGATCTTTCTCCAGACCATGAAGCATGGGAAAAAGAAGCACAATTATTAGCCTTTGGAATTATAAATATAATTTCAAATCATTCCCCAGATAAGATTGTATTGGGTGGAGGCGTCATGAGTCAAAAACACCTATTTGAAATGATAAGACTTCACGTTAAGAGAATGTGGAATGGCTACACTCCTTTAGGTTCTCTACCAGATTTAATTTTGGAACCAGAATTAGGTAAGGACTCAGGTATAGTAGGTTCACTTTATTTGGCTTTGTGATTAGATTAGTCCAGCTAGCATAACTATTCCAATTGTAGTGATTACAATAATCAAGTTCAACACCGTAGTTGTAGACTCTTTCTCTAATATACAGTTTTTACATTTTAGGCATTGCATAGCCCTATAAATTTTAGGTATTATATAAAATATTTTTTGGTGGGCCCGCCCAGATTTGAACTGGAGTCTATACCACCCCAAGGTACAAGGATGCCAAGCTACCCCACGGGCCCAGTATCTGGTTTATTGTGTGGCAATAGTTAAAAATTAGTCGTAAGGTAGTAACTCATCTATCAAATCTAGATGGGAAACAAATATTTTTCTACAACAATATCTTTCGAGACCTAGTGAATCCATAATCTCACCTGGATTCTCTCCGGCTTCTTTTCTTTCCACAAATTCTTCGTATAAGCCGCCGACCACTTTGTTACAACTGAAACATCTAACTGGAACTAACATGATAAATCACCTGTATGACTTCTGCCTCTTTTTACGAGCACCACGACCCATCGGGTGTTTCGGTTCTTTTCTTCTAGTATCATTAACTAGCAACGCTCTATCGTAATTTTGGAAAAGCTTTTGGAGTTTTTCATCGTCAAACCATTGTACAATTCCTCTAGCAATAGCAGTTCTTGAGGCCTCAGCTTGGCCCATTACTCCACCACCTTCAACATTCACATTAATGTCAACGCGGTTTGCTTGCTTTCCAGCCAATTCAATAGGCTCCTTTATTTTCAAACGTGCCAACTCAGGCTGGTAAAACTCTACCGGCTTACTGTTGATTCTTACTCTTCCTTTGCCAGATCTCAAGGTAGCTCTAGCAATAGCTGTTTTTCTTTTACCACTTGTGTGCACTACTTTAACCATCGAATTTCGCTCCTAAAACTTTTGATACTTCGCTTAGTGTAATATATTTTGATGTATTTTTCATCTTTGCATGATCTATAGTTTGTATATCTTTTTCTTCAATTTCTCTTGGTTCACCTATATCTACGCGCAGTCTTTTGAAGGCTTCACGCCCTTTTGGCTTTTGGTATGGTATCATTCCTCTTACAGCTCTCTTAAGCATTAGGTGAGGCATCCTTGGATAATATGGGCCTTTACGTGGGTGATTTAGATTTCTTTTTTCGATATATTCACCGAATACCATTTCTTTAGTCCCAGATATAACTGCTCTCTCTGCATTTATTATGTGTATTTGTTCTCCGTTTAGTAGACTCTTAGCTACGGAGCTTGCCAATCTTCCCATTACACAATTCTTTGCATCAATGACTTTCATTAACCGATCACCATCACATCTTTACCCTTTGGATTTGATTTGATAAAGTCACTATAATGTAAGCATTTTCCTCCAGCCTTTTCTATTTTCTCTGTGGCTGATTTTGTGAAACTATATGCAGAAACTGTAACTTTTTTGGTCAGGTTTCCACTCCCCATTAACTTCCCAGGAACTACAATTTTAGAGTTTTTCTGGCTATTGTATTCTAGTTTACTTATGTTGACAGTAGGCCAATTACGAGATGGTCCTTCAAGTCTCTTAGCGATGCTTCTCCAAATAGGTGCATCGTTATCACGAGAAGCCTTCTTTAGGCTCGTGATTGCTTGCACTAATTCAGGGTTGCTTTTCCGGTTGATTTGTTTCAGAGACATCGCTATCTTCTTAAAGTAGGTTGGCGGCCAGACTGTGGCGTATTTAAAGTATTAGTCGGTTTGAATAGATACATTTCTACCGTCTATAATAAGTTTTTTTGAGCAAAAGAGTTCTAATGCTTTAGGCATTAATTCATGTTCTAGTGGCAATATTTTTTGTGAAAGAGTTTCTTCTGTTTCATTATTATCAACTTTCACAGAGGCTTGCATTATAATTGGCCCCGTATCAACACCTTCATCTACAAGATGAACCGTACATCCGCTAATTTTTGAACCGTATTTTATCGTGTCTCTATGTGCGTGAGCTCCTGGGAAAGAGGGTAATAGTGAAGGGTGAATATTGATAATTTTATTTTTGTATGAATTAATAAATTGCGAAGTCAGAATTCGCATAAATCCAGCCAATACTATAACGTCTATTTTTTCAGTTTTAAGTACTTCTAAAGCTTTTTTTTCAAACTCTTTTCTGCTGCAGTTTTTAGATTCTATTATGGTGTAATCAATTCCATGGTTAGTTGCTCTCTGAATAACATATGCGTCCTTTTTATCAGTAATGAGATGTACAATCTCAGCATGAGGTGTTTCTCCTCTCTCTGATGAATCTATAATAGCTTGGAAATTACTTCCTCTTCCCGAAGCCATGACTGCAACTTTCATAATCTTTTCAACTTATTTTTTGGGGCATATTCAACTAATACTCCACTACCCATAATTTCCGCATTTTTAACTTCCAGTTTAAGGATATTGGTTGCATCTTTGCACCCATTTCCTCCGGCTATAGTAGGTGTTTCAGTTCCACCTATAATCATGTTTGAAGTAAAAATATAAAGTTTAGTAAATAATTTTTTTTCCAAAAAGGACCACATTACAGTTTCTCCACCTTCTACTAGTATTTTGTTTATTCCTATTGCTTTGAGTTTAGGTAATAATTCTAGCAGATCTATTTGTTTAAGTCCGCAGTTTATTATTTCAATGTTTGGATTTTGTTTTACAGTAGTATTTTCTCCTACAGCTACTATGGTTCTACTCTCACCATCAAGTACATTTGAGTTCTTTGGAATCCTAAAGTTTGTATCCAATATAATTCTAGTCGGTTTTATTCCATTACTGTTTCTCAGTGTAAGTTTGGGATTGTCTTCAATTACTGTGCCAATACCTACTAAGATAGCATCGCATTCACTTCTAAGTTTGTGCACTCTTTCAAAATCTTCTTCATTTGATAATGTTATTCTTTTTCTATCAGGTAAGGCTATTTTTCCGTCTGCAGATGCTGCACAATTTAGTATAATTTCAGGAAACACGTTAATTCCAATGAGGCTTCATTAAAATATAATGGGTAGCTACTATTTTTTGAGTAATCAATATTGTTCTTTGTTGTTTGGGAATTTCTTACTTTTAACATCGTTGACGTAAGCTTTCACAGCATTATCTATGTCTTTTGAAAGGTTTAGATATCTACGTAAAAATCTAGGATTGAATTCATGTGTCATTCCCAACATGTCATGTAAAACTAATACTTGTCCATCAACATCTACTCCAGCTCCAATACCTATTACTGGAATTTTAACGGACTTACTAACTTTTTTGGCTAATTTTGCAGGTATTTTCTCTAGTACGATTGAGAAACAACCTGCCTTTTCTAATTCCTTTACATCATTTATCAATTTATTTGCTTCTTCATCCTCTTTAGCCCTGACAGTGTATGTTCCAAATTTGTAGATAGATTGAGGGGTAAGGCCAAGATGTCCCATAACTGGTATACCTGCAGTCAGAATTCTTTCAATTGACTCCATAATCTCTGAACCTCCCTCTAATTTAACTGCATGAGCTCCAGATTCTTTCATAATTCTTATTGAAGACTCTAGTGCTCTTTTTGAGTCACCCTGATAGGATCCAAAAGGTAGGTCAACAACTACTAAGGATCTTTTTACAGCCCTTACCACTGAGCTTGCGTGATATATCATATTATCAAGAGTTATTGGTAGTGTAGTTTCATGACCCGCTATTACATTTGATGCAGAGTCTCCGACTAGTATAACGTCTATTCCAGCTTCATCAACAATTCTGGCTAAGGTGTAATCATACGAAGTAAGCATTGATATTTTTTCTTTTTTTGCTTTCATTTCATGCAAAACATTTGTGGTTATTCTCTTATATTCTTTAATCATTTTGCTGCCTTTGTAGCACATCTATTGGTAGGCCTATTTATTAAGCATTTTATCTTTTTTGAAGTTGTCACTAGCCCTAACTCTTTTAATAGGGTTTTGCAACAGGGTAACTGTGCTTGGACATGAGTACGTTCCTATAGGGATATTTGCGCTTATTGCGCTGTCATTTCCTATACTGACATTTTTCATCGGAAGATTCTTCCGACCCAATAATGACAATGCTCTAAAAAATTCAACTTATGAGTGTGGAGAAATTCCAATGGGAGAGGCTCACATCCAGTTTCATTTTCAATATTATATGTTTGCAATCTTATTCGTAGTTTTTGATCTAGTTGTTGTCTTTTTAATTCTATGGGTTCAGGTCTATCTATCTTTGGCTGTGTCTGCAAAGGTAGTTATGCTATTATTTTTGCTTTTGACACTATTAGGTTTGTGGTATGCTTTTAGAAAAGAGGATGTGATATGGATATGAGCAGTAAAGGAATTAGGGGCAATCCGAAACTCAGACGGGGGGTAGGGTCCAAGACAACAGATTCAGACAAGATTATGGAAGATCCGCCAGCTGGTGATTGGCTTCTACTTCGTTCTGACCAGTTTTTGAAATGGATTGATGATACTGTCTACAACATAGCTGAAGCTACTGGGGTAAGAGATGTGGTGAATAGAGTCACAAGACCTATTTTCAACTATGCTCAAAGGTTCTCACCTCATCCGCTTCATTTTGGGATAATGTGTTGTGCGATAGAAATGGGTCAGGCCTCAGCGCCAGACCATGATATTGATAGACTAGGTTTAGTTTATAGGTCATCACCAAGACAATGTGATGTGTTGATTGTTAACGGACCAGTTTGTGAAAAATTAAGGCCTAAATTAAAAACATTATATGAGCAAATGCCAGAACCAAAGTGGGTCATTGCAATGGGAGAGTGTGCTATATCTGGTGGGCCATATTGGGATTCTTATTCCGTTGTTGCTGGTGCTGATACTTTTATGCCTGTTGATGTCTATATTCCTGGCTGCCCAGTTAGACCTGAAGCTTTGATGCATGGTTTCTTAACATTACAGAAAAAGATTAGAGAAAAAGAACCTGGAATGTTTTTGAGGAGATAAAATGGAAATAAAGGCCTTCATGAAGGAATTGTCGTCTGATAAAGGCGTTAGTGATATTTCTTTATTAAGGTCTAATGTAGTTAAGATAAATTTAGAAAGAGATAATTGTAAGGAATTTTTCACAAAAGTTAAAGATGGTTATGGGTTTGAGCACTGTTCTCTTATTAGTGCTATTGATAATCAACCAGAGTTTGAACTAGTTTACCATTTTTCAGTTATTGATGGGTCTATATTTGTTGAGGATAATCCTGCAGCAGTTATGCTTGAAGTTCATATATTCCTTAAAAGGGATACTCCTACAGTTGATTCGATTTCAGATCTTTGGTTTGGGGCCAATTGGCATGAGAGAGAAGCATACGATTTGATGGGTATATACTTTATAGGTCATCCAGATTTAAGAAGAGTTCTTCTTCCTGAAGGTTTTGCAGGCCATCCTCTTAGGAAAGATTATGTGTATGAAATACACGAGGAGGAGTGGTAATGGCTGAGATGTGGATTAGTATGGGTCCGCAACACCCTATGACTCATGGTCTTTGGACTCTGAAGGTTAAAGTCGACGGCGAGACGATAACTGATGCAGATCCTGAATTAGGTTATCTTCACCGTTCAGTTGAAAAGATGGGTGAACGTCGTAAGTACTTCATGAACACTACTTTGACAGATAGGTTGTGCTATGCTAGTTCTACAACTTGGACACATTGTTATGCACTTTCAGTTGAGGAGTTAATGGAAGTCGAAGTTCCTCAAAGGGCTAAATATATACGTACAATTATGCTGGAGTTGCAACGTTTAGCTTCACACTTGATGTGGGCTGGCGCTTACATGCCAGATTTAGGGCATATTACTGGGGCACTCTACTTCTGGAGAGATAGAGAATTATTTCTAAATCTACTAGAGCTACCTAGTGGAAGCCGTTTACTTTACAATTACATTCGAATTGGTGGCGTTAAGAGAGATTTGCCTGACGGATTTATGGAGAAGACAGAGAGAGTTCTCAAATTATTTGAGCAAAGATTGGATGAATATGCAGATTTATTTGAAAATTCAAAGATTTTTAGGATGAGAACTGAGGACGTGGGTAACTTTTCAGCAGTTCAAGCAAAAAATTTAGGTATCACTGGACCCAATTTGAGAGGTTGTGGTACAAAGTTCGATTTTCGTGAGCACGATACATATGAAATATATGAAGAGATTGATTGGGAAATTCAGACTAGGGAAGCTGGTCCTGGCTACGGAGATTGTTTCAGTAGATATATGGTTAGAATTGATGAAATGAGAGAGTCAGTTCGTATCATTCGAGAATGCTTTGCTAAAATGCCGGAAGGTCCTACTATGGCTTCTAGGGTTCCAGTTCGTGCTACTGGTGAGGCTTTTAGGCGTACTGAAGATCCGAGAGGTGAGGCTTTGATGTACATTGTAGGAGATGGTAGTGATAGGCCATATCGTTGGAAAATAAAAAGTCCTATGTTCACTACAATCTCAGCTTGTCCACATTATTTGAAAGGGTACAAACTTGCAGATATTCCAGCTATAATGGGTAGCATAGATATTTGTATAGGAGAAACCGACAAATGAGTTTGTTCTCAGTTTGCAAGTCTATGGCAGAGTGGACTGCTAATTATATGCTAATTCCGGTTTTTGAGTTTCAGAGGAATCTGTTCCCACCATTCAGTCATCCCGCAGGTATGGTGGCTGACTGGTTAAGTACAGATGGAGGTCTTAACACACTAGCTTGGGTATTTGCAGTAAATATCGCATTTGCGGTTGGTATGACTAATCTGATTATTGTCATCCATTTAGAAAGGAAAATTGCAGCTAGGATACAAGATCGTAGAGGGCCTATGCTCTCTTTCAGATCATTTAGGGAACTAGGGGAAGATTTAGCAGGTAATGCACCAACTTGGAGATTTAAAGAAAATTATGCTGGCATTGGTATTTTACAGAATATGGCCGATGGAATTAAAGCGATTACTAAGGAATTGATTATACCTGCTAAAGCAGATAAATTTCTATTTACTATGGGTCCTATAATTTTTATTTCTTCATCTGTATTTTTACTAGCGCTTTTCCCTCTTTCAGATAGGTTTGCAGCTTCATCTGCACCAGCAGGTTTAATGGTTATTATGGCTGCTTTCTCTATTGCACCAATTGGAGTTCTAACATCTGGTTGGGCTTCAAATAATAAATATTCCATGATTGGTGGAATGAGATCTGCAGCTCAATTGATGTCCTATGAAATACCCTTGCTTCTAAGTATGGCTGGTGTTTTTCTCTTAGCTGGTTCTTTTGACCCCGTAGATATCGTTGAGCAACAAAGAGAATCAACATGGCTTTTTGGGTTGCCAATGTGGAATTTCATTCCTCAATTTATTGGATTTGTGGTCTTCATGATATGTATACTAGCTGAAGTAGAGAGAGTTCCTTTTGATTTGCCAGAGGCTGAAGCTGAGCTTGTTGAGGGTTGGACTACAGAATATAGTGGTATCCGTTATATGTTGTTTTTAGCAGCAGAATACATTCGGGGTTTTGCAGGAGCTGCAGTAGCTACAATATTGTTTTTAGGTGGCTGGGCTGGGCCTTGGCCAGTACCGCCAGAGATTTGGTTCTTGTTGAAAGTTTACTTGATTTTAATATTCTGGATTTTTATTAGATGGACAGTTCCACGTATAAGAACTGATCAAATTCTGGAGTTAGGGTGGAAAAAACTTCTGCCTTTATCTTTAATAAATATTCTAATAGTGATTCTTATGGTAGAGATTTATCCTTATTTCAGCGAAGTTGTTCAACTTCCGGAGGTATTTTAGATGAGTAGTGACAGAGACATTGGAATAATGGATATTCTTGTTAATCCTATGAAGGTTACTTTGAAGCAGTTTTTCAAGTCAACTTTTGGTAAGCCAACAACTGTGATGTACCCTCTTGAAAAGAGAGATCCTCCACCTACCTACAGAGGGATGAATGCAGTTATTTGGGATCTTTGCATTGGTTGTGGTATTTGTGGTGAAGTTTGTCCTAACAAATGTTTGAAAATGAAACCAACAGATTTGTCTGAAGAAGAAAAAGATAGGGCATGGTATGGTTCTCATGTGGCTAAAAGAAAGCATAAGGCTGAGAGGCCAGCAATTAACTTTGGTCACTGCATGTTTTGTGGTTTCTGTGAAGATTATTGTCCAACTGGTGCTATGACTATGACTGATTTTTATGAGCTTGCAGATACTACAAGAGAGGGTCTAATTTATCCTGCACGTTCTATGAAAGTTGATCTAGAAGAGTTACCACAATTACCTTTAACCAATTATATGATGGAATCTCCGGTTTTGAATTCAGATACTTGCATAGGATGTAGCAAATGTGTTGATAATTGTCCAACTAATTGTATAATTATGGATGAAGGCCCTCAGAATAAAGAATTGAAGAGTGGTAAAGTGAGAAATGTTGAAAACCCTTATTTTGATTATACTATTTGTATTGGTTGTTCAACTTGTGTAAAAGTTTGCCCAGCTTCTTGCTTGCACATGGAGCCTATAAGCAATTCTGGTTCTAGTGGTCTTAAGGCCAAGGTATCTGAGACGGAGGCATAGTCTTTGGATTTAGCAGTTGTAGTTTTCTGGGGCCTTGGCTCTTTGATTTTGGCGTCAGCTTGGGCTGTCGTAAATGGTAAAGATATTGTGCATTCAGTCGTATGGCTTTCAACTGTTTTTCTTTTGACCGCAGGTCTTTTTATTATTGCGGATGCTGAATTTCTAGCAGTTATTCAAGTATTGGTATATGTAGGTGCTATCTCTGTGGTCATTATTTTTGGTATTATGCTTACAAAGAGGACTCTGAAAGGAGGAGAAAATGTCTGATAGAACAGTTATTTGGTTTAGAGATGTTTTTGTCATAGTTCTGGTAATTTACGTTGTTTCCTCGGTTGCTATGGCACCATGGGCTAATTTGAAACCAGATATGTCATATTCAGACTCTTGTCAAACTGGATGTCCGCCAGTCATGATTTTCCCAGAAAATGGTTATTATCATTACAAGGATGAACTAACTTTTGATTGGAATCCAATATCTATTGATTATTTGGTTGTTATAGAAGATGAAAACTCTGATATTATTTTGAGCGAGAATGTCACAGACATGACCACTTTCACAACTTCAAAAGTTGTAGCTGGAAATTATACCTCATCCGTTTTCTTCAAAGGAATTTCTGGAGCTTTTGATTCGGATGATCATCCTTTAGTTTCTTCCACAGAACATAAGTTAGAGTCTTCATCGAAAATAACTCTAATCTGGGCAGATACTGAAGTTACTTACAATATTCAGATTAAGTTGGTTGAAGATCCAGATATTCTCTCTGAATATCATCCAGTCGTGCATCAAATATCGGGTATTGAATCTACAAGTTACGAATATTCCGATTTTGATCCAGGTCATACTTACTTCTGGTCTGTGAGTGGTTCGGCCAACTTTACAGATGATATTGGTAATCGACTTGGATTTGAATCTGAGATGTCCACAGACTCGGAACTCAATATAGATACTACAAAGTTTTTAGCTTTTGAATTATTCAATGATTGGGATTTACCGTTTATTTTGTTAGGTGTCTTAATGGTCATTGCTTTACAGGCTGGTGTATTTTTAGCTAGGGAGGAAAAAGATGATTGATCCCTTCCACTTCATAGTATTTTCATCACTATTATTTATGATTGGAGCTTATGGCGTTATAAGAAATAAGAATTCAATAGTGGTTTTGATGTCTGTTGAGATAATGCTTACTGCTGCGAACATTAACTTTGTTGCATTTTCTACATATTATAATGATTTAACTGGGCAAATCGTAGCACTCTTTGTCACAACAATAGCTGCAGCTGAAGTTGCTATTGGTTTAGCTATTCTTTTAAGTCTTTTTAAGCAAAGAGATACAATTGAGTTAGATTTACTTAATAGGTTGAGGTGGTAGCTTGGGTAGTCAAGAGCGTAATTCCAACATTTTTCTTAATAAAGTAATTATTTCTGCACTTTTAGCAATTGCTTTGTTGGCATTTTTGGTTATGCCAGGATCAAAAACACCAGTTCATTTCTCTTGGCTTGTCCCTGTCTTCCCTTTAATTTCTTTTGGATTAATACTAATATTTGGTATGCAAGATTCAGAGAGAGGTGGTTCTATTGCCTTATTAGGTGCTAGTTTTTCTTCAGTATTTTCATTATCTATAGCTTATGATGTTTTTATCAATAATGCAGTTCATGGTTCCTTCATAGAATCCACAAGAGTCTGGTTTAGTGGTTCAACCTATTCTTTTGAGTTTGGAACTTATATCGATTCCTTAGCAGCCTTATTGCTGTTAGTAGTCGGTCTTGTATCTTACTTAATCGTAGTATTTTCGATTAGTTATATGGATGATCAAGGAGATAGGCGTATTCGTTATTTTGCTGAAATTTCACTTTTCATTACAGCAATGTATGGTTTAACTGTAGCAAATTCGTTTTTGTTGATGTTTATTTTCTGGGAGATAATGGGTGTTTGTTCTTATCTTTTAATTGGTTTCTGGTATGAGAAGCCTTCAGCATCATCTGCTGCAAAGAAGGCATTCATAGTCACCAGAGTTGGTGATGTTTTCCTTCTTTTGGGTTTAGTTATACTGTATAATACATTTGGTACGCTACGTTACTCGGAACTTTTTGCAGACCCTCAAATTATAATGAACAATCTTGAGGAAGTAAAATGGGCAACTCTCTGTCTGTTTGGAGGTTCAGTTGGCAAGTCTGCTCAATTCCCATTACACGTATGGCTTCCGGATGCTATGGAAGGTCCTACAACAGTTTCAGCTCTAATACACGCAGCTACAATGGTGAAGGCTGGAGTTTTTTTGGTAGCAAGAGCTTTCCCATTGATAGTTCATAGTCCAGATACAGCAATATACATAGCTGTAACAGGAGGTGTAACTGCACTCATAGCCGCGAGTATGGCCATGGTTATGTACGACATCAAGAAAGTCCTTGCGTATTCTACTATTTCACAATTAGGTTACATGTTTCTTGCATTAGGTACTGGAGCATGGGCTGTGTGGCATGCAGCTGAAGAAGGATTAGAGATTCATTCACAAGGGTATATGGCAGGTTTGTTCCATTTGATGAATCATGCTTTTTTTAAGGCACTACTATTTTTGGGGTCTGGTGCAGTTATTCACTCAGTTCACACACAAGATATGCGTGAAATGGGTGGTCTTAGACAAACAATGCCTATTACCTCCACCACTATGGGTCTTGGAGTTTTATCTATAGCAGGAGTACCATTCTTCTCAGGTTTCTGGTCTAAGGATGAAATATTGGAGGCTGTGCACTATAATGGTCATAGTGAAGGTATTTTTGGTGCATTATGGTGGATGGCATTGTTAACTGCAGGTATGACTGCTTTTTACATGACACGTCTTTGGATGATGACTTTCAGTGGTCCTTTGAAACGGACTATAGAAGAAATGGTTCCTGCAAAAGATCATGACTCTTCAGGGAATTGGGTTTTGAAAAAGAGGAAATTAGCGACCCATAGTCATGAATCGCCTCTCATAATGACATTTCCTTTGATGATTCTAGCTTTTTTGGCAGTTTTCTCAGGTTTCTTCTTGTTTTTAGGCGAAGGCTTTGGAGGAAAAGTTTACTATGGCTCTCATCATTCCTCGGAGGGTAATATTCAATGGGGAATTATCGATCATATTTTATCTTCTAATCTAACTTATTTGTCTGTCACAGTTGGTCTTACTGGAGTCACATTGGGTTACCTATTCTATAAGAGAGGCCCAGATGGTAATACAGCATTTTCGACTGATTTTGTCAAAAATAATTTTGTTCTAAGCTCGCTTCATACTTTCCTTTTAAACAGACTATATATGGCTAAATTGTTTGATTGGATTGGGATGAGAACATGGGATACGTTCGCTTCAATTTGTGATTGGTTTGATAGGAACATTATTGATGGTATTGTCAATTTTACTGCATTCAGTGCTCAGGAATTGGGTCGAATATTTAGGAAAACCACTTCAGGTTTTACAGGTCATTATGCATCATTAAGTATAGGTGGTCTTGGTTTCCTAGTAATTATTACTAGAATTGTTATGCCTTTAATGGGGTGGTCACTTTGAAGATTAAATTATTTTTTGCTTTACTATTTATTTCATTAATATTTAACCCAACTGAGGCTATAGCTGAAGAGCATACTGTTTACGTTGGCACTGATGACAATCCCTTTATTTTTAGTTCAGATAGCATTCGTATAGCGCCCGGAGATACAGTATTATTTGTTTGGACTGCCGGTCAACCTCACAATGTAGTTCAGGTTTCTGATGCATCATCTATGGCTTATGTTGAGAATGGCGATGTAGTTATTCCATTCCGTTCAGGTGAACCAGTTGACGGTGTCACTTGGTTGTTGGATTCAAATTATACCCAAGAAGAAACTACACTCTATTACATCTGTGAACCTCATGTTGGAATGCAAATGAGAGGTCAAATTATTATTGAAAGCCGACCTGAAATGACATTAGATATAGGCAATTTCCCTTGGCTCTCGTATCTTCTTATTTTCCCATTGATAGGGGCTGTTTGGACGTTTGCTTTCAGAGATAGTCCAAGTGCACCAAGATTAATAGCATTAGTGACGACTCTGTTTACTCTCGGGATTTCCATATTAGTATTTATCAAGCAAGCAGATTTATTTGGTGACGGGAGCGGCCCAGGTTCAGGTTTCGTCTTGGTTGAGGAATATGTGTGGGCACCTAATTTAGGTATTTCTCTTCTTCTTGGTGTTGATGGTTTAAGTTCGCCAATGGTTTTACTTACTGGAATAATAGTGCCTTTGACAGTTTTATTTTCCTGGCATGAAAAAGAAAAACCAGCATTATTCTTTTCACTTTTATTAATAATGCAAACAGCACTCTATGGTGTTTTTATTACTCTTGATTATTTTGTTTTTTATATTTTCTGGGAAGTTGTTTTGATCCCTATGTTCTTTTTGATTGCAATATGGGGTGGGGACAACAGAAAATATGCTTCGGTTAAATTTTTCATTTATACTTTTACAGCATCAGTAATAATGCTTGTAGGTTTCATGGCACTCTACTTTGAGACTGGAGCTAATTCGTTCTCAATGATCGAAATTGCTAAGCAGAATACAGAATTTTCTAGAGACTTCCAAATTTGGGTTTTTGCAGCTTTGTTTATTGGTTTTGCAGTTAAAATACCGTCAGTACCTTGGCATACATGGCTACCTGATGCTCACGTTCAGGCTCCAACTGCAGGTTCGATTCTTTTGGCTGGTGTGATGCTTAAAATGGGGCTTTATGGACTTATGCGAGCTGCCTTGCCAGTATTGCCTTTGGGTGCCGAATACTTCATTCCGGTAATGGTTGCTTTAGCTATAATTTCAATTCTTTATGGTGCTGCATTGAGTTTGGGTCAGACAGATATTAAGAAATTGGTAGCTTATTCTAGTGTTTCACATATGGGAGTAGCCCTTTTGGGTGTTGCTACAATGACTGAATTAGGTTTTGCAGGAGCTGTATTCATGATGTTTGCCCACGGCTTACTTAGTCCAGCTATGTTTATGGTTGCAGGTGTTCTGTTACACCAATTAGGAACTCGAGATATACCAAGGTTGGGGGGTCTTGCTCAAAGGCAGCCAACAACAACTGGTCTTTTTGTTGTAATTTTCCTAGGTAGTCTAGGTGTTCCAGGTATGGCTGTATTCGTATCTGAATTGTCAGTTTTCATAGCGTTTTTTGAATCTCATGGTTATCTCTTACTTCTACCTATATTTGGAATGGTACTTACTGCAGGATATCATCTCTGGGCTCTTCAGAGAGCTATATTTGGAATTGAAAGCGACAAAATAGATATTGAAAAGGTGCATGAGGCGCCATGGTATGAGATGTATCCAATGTTTATTCTAATAGTAATTGCAGTGTTCTTTGGCATTTTCCCACATTATTTAATGGACACAATATCGGCATCATCTTATGACATTCTGGACTTCATGGGGGTTCTTTAGTGGACGCTACTCTCCTGTTTTTGCCAGAGCTGTTACTGATTGCAAGTATCATTGCTATTCCAGCATTATACATTGCAACAGAGAATAATAAGTCATTTTCCATATGTGCGAATTTATCACTTTTTATATCGCTAATTGTACTAGTAACATTCTGGTTTTATCCTGAGAACTTATCTTTGGATAAAGGCAGTGATTCTTACTCTATTTATGATCATTTCAAGGTGGATGATTTTTCTCAGATATTTAAGATTATTTTTGTTATGACTGCACTGGCAGTTTCATTGATAAGTTCTTCTTACCTAAGGGATGACGAGCCTCACCAAGCTGAATATTATCTTCTAATACTTTCAAGTACTCTAGGTATGTTATTAGTAGCATCAGCTACAGATTTTTTGACCTTGTTTTTAGGTATTGAAATTTCAGCTTTCAGTAGTTATGCACTTGTGGCTTTTAGAAAAACTGATGATCAATCCACTGAAGCAGGAGCAAAGTATTTGCTTATTGGTGCCTTCTCATCAGCCCTTACACTGTATGGAGTTTCATTGATTTATGCTTTAACTGGAACCACAAACTTTGAAGGAGTTAATGCCTTTCTTATTGGTTTGAATAATGGAGTTATTTCAGGTAATTTCAATGAAATTATATTTATTTCAAGTTTATTCATTCTTGCAGGTCTTGGATTTAAGGTTGCAATCGTACCTTTCCATGCGTGGGCGCCTGATGTCTATCAAGGTGCACCTACTCCAGTCACAGCTTTATTGGCAGCAGCAAGCAAAGCTATGGGTTTTGTTGCTTTATTTAGAGTATTTGCATTTACTCTTGAATCATTCTCTGATGAATGGATGTTAGTTATAGGGATAATAGCCTTAGCCTCTATGACATTAGGTAATTTAATTGCAATTTCTCAGGAAGATATAGGTCGGATGTTGGCTTATTCATCTATAGCACAGGCAGGTTACGTTTTAGTGGCTTTTACGGCCTTATCAAACGATGCTATTTCTGGTGGTATCGCACATATCTTAGTTCATGCATTCATGAAAGGAGGTGCCTTTGTTGTTGTAGCTGCAGTGGGTGCGGCAGGATTAGGTTACAGTATAGATTCCTACAAAGGTTTAGCAAAACGGTCGCAATTACTTGCCCTTTCAATGACAATCTGCTTGCTATCATTAGTAGGTATACCTCCTTTTGCAGGTTTCATCAGTAAGTTCCTTTTGTTTTATGGTGTTTTACAAGTAGGAATTTCCGATGGTAGCACATGGATAATTGCCTTAGTTGTTGCTGGTGTGCTTAACTCAGCTTTATCTCTTTACTATTACTTGAGAGTAATGAGGTATATGTATATCTATGATCCTACAGATGACGATGTTAAGTTCTCAGATTCCATGCGTTATATTGCATTGTTTGCAGCTCTGTCTCTGTTCGTTATAATTCCTATTTTCTGGGAATCCTTGTATAGTCTTTGTAAGGATGCAGCAATGGCATTGCTTTCATGATAGATAAAGAGAGTAAAAAATATTTGCAATTTGAAAAAATGTGGGATGGTATTACACCCAAAGGAACAAATGTCAGTAAAAAGAATTCATTTCGTTCTCTCATGAAAAACAACTGTCAGCAAGAAGGTTTTGAATTCAGCAAAATAAATTCTTATTTAGTTTATTCTGGAGAATATAAGAATCTGGATGAAGATACAATAATTAAAAACGACATAAAATTAACAAGGCCACCTAGGCGTCATTTACGCAAGTTTTAATTTTTATCATTGCCAAGTAATTCGTTTGTGAAAGCAATAGGTACTTGTTCGAGTAACTTTTTTTCAGGAGTATCTGGAACGTCCTTTAGGAATTTTCTTGCCATTTCTTGCCAAGGTTCAATTAAGCTTTCAAAAATTTCTTGAGCGTGACTTATTTCTACATTTTCAATTAAAGCTTCACTATTACCATTATATACAAAATCAGCGACCATTTCTCTGTATTGAGGATACTTGCCAAGTTTAGTCACAGGTAATGTCGGTATCTTCAGTGCTAAATCACCAACTGGTGTTTTTGTTATTAATGAGTTTAGTAAGTCTAAGAAATCATCTGTAATTTGATATAATATACCTACACTTTCACCATATTTGTACATATTTGTTGATAAATCGGTTCTTGGAGATACTAGAGCGCCTAGTTCTGCAGCTGTACTGAAAAGTGCACCTGTTTTTCTCTTTATACGATGAAGATATACAGATTCACTGTAATTTTCTTTGTCAGTAAAATCTGCTATTGCACCCTCAGACAAATTTCTAACGCATTTTGCCAGAGATTTCCCAGTTTCAAGAGAAATAGCTCCATGAAGTGAACCAGTTGCAGCCATCAAATCACCAACCAACACTGAAGTTCTTGGACCCAGTTCATTCCAGAGAGATGGTGCAGCTCGCCTAAATTTGTCTCCATCGATCCAATCATCATGTATTAGAGCACCACAGTGGACAAGTTCAAGGGCCATGCCACATTCAAAAGCTAGATGTGTGTCTCCTCCCAAGGCATCTGAAACTAACCTACACAGTACAGGTCTAAGTTTTTTACCGCCAGAAATTCCCTTTCGCATTAGATTACCAATTTCAGTAGGTTCTTTTGCAATCTCTCTTTCTATGTGATCAATGAATTCGCTTTTCACCAGTTTATAGTAATCACTAAGTTCATCTGAAGTAGCTAAATCAATTCTAGTTTTAATGTTATTATTCATTTAAGTGTACTCCAATCCTAAAATCATCAGTATACCAGTTATTGCATGTATACCAATAGTGCCCCAATTAGCTATGGCTAATTCTCTTGTGTTGTAGCTTGTTATTACTTTGTAAGAGCAATATATCGCTATTGGTAGCGCAAGTAATGATAGCAAGGCACCTTCTGGAAGGATATTGTAAATGTGTAGTAGGTAAATTGAACTAAAAGCAGTAATCATGAGTACAACATATCCCCAGCTGGCCTTTTCCAATCCAAGAACTACAACTAGATGGTTTTTTCCAGCTATTTCATCAGAGTCTCGATCTGGGAATTGATTTATCCAAAGAATGGCAGTTGTTAGTATACCTAGTGGTATTCCAAACATAAATGCATCCCAATTATGAATTCCACTCATTGCAAATATAGCCCCCATAGTCATTAATGGACCATAGTTCAGTCCAATTAGTATTTCTCCGAGCCCTTTTCTAGCTACCAGCCTGAGCGGATATCCAGTGTAGAAGTATGCTGAAAACGCTCCAGCTAATCCATAGTATAATAGTTCAAATTTATTGTCACCAAGAGTAGACATAACGCCAATTCCCATCAAACCTGCAAGACCCAAGAAAACAGTTGCAAGGTTGAAAAGTTGTTTTTCTGTTATCAATCCCAATTCGATTGCTCTACTTCCACCAGATAATTGAAGAAAATAGTCATTATTGATTTGATCTGTTCCACTAGTCCAATCAAAATAATCATTGTAAGTATTAGCAGCTAGGTGGAGAAAAGATCCCCCTAATATTACATATATAAATGTCATCCACTCCATACTAATCATATCTTGGTTTATTGCCCAAACCACACTTGCTATGATTGGTATCCATGTAGCGCTCAGAAATGGTAATCTTGTGATTGCTACTATAGAAATAAATCTAGTTAGTAGTGAAGTATGAGGCATTGCGTCCTCAGGTGAGACGTCTACGAGTTCTTTAGTTCTTCCACAATAACCTACATGTTTTCCTTTCTTGATTGTGGCAGTTACTCTGAATTCAGCTGCAAATTTAGTTCCATCCTTTCTGATAAAGGTGGTTTTAGTACTATAGCCATTTTCATTTTCTCTAGCTTTTTTGAGCCAGTTAGCTACATGTCCTAGAACGACCAAACCTGGTGAGAAAAGAGATACTCTTTTTTTATCAACAATTTCTTCAGCAGAGTATCCGAATAGTTTTTCAGCGTTTTTATTGAACGTTTCGATTCTTCCTTCAGTATCGCATGTTATTACACTTACTATTCGGTCTGCTTCAGCTTGGTCAGACATATACTTATTCTCTAGTTAAACTGGTATTTAAAACATCCACTTATAATGCCTAATATTTTACCTTCAGAAGAGGTTTGAGATAGCTTGATTCTCCCTCCTTTAGGGAATCGATTGCAGCTTTGGCTCCGGTGAGTGTAGTTATGAAAGGGATACCCAGTTCAACAGCCAATCTTCTCATTTGAGCACCGTCAGTAGCGGCTCTTTTTCCAGTAGGAAGATTGACAATTAGATCTACCTCTCCATTTCTCATTACAGATAGGATATCTGGTTGCCTTTGATCAGATATTCTCCAGATTACGTCACTAGATATTCCATCCTTTCTAAGATGGGCAGCTGTACCTTTAGTAGCTATAATTTTGAATCCTAAGTCTTTGAATTCTTGTGCTATGTTGCTAAATTCTAATTTTAATTTATTAGATATTGACAGGAAAACAGTGCCACTAGTTGGCAATTTTTTGTTTCCTCCCTTCATTGCTTTCAAGTAAGCAGTTCCAAAATTTGGACCATGCCCCATAGCTTCACCAGTAGATTTCATTTCAGGACCCAATACTGTATCGAGTCCAGTAATTTTTAGCCAAGAAAAAGTTGGTACTTTTACAGAGGAGCCTTTCATGGGTATAATCTCTGGTAGATTCTTTAATCTTTCACCAAGCATTGCGTTAACAGCTATTCTTGCAAGTGGATAACCAGTAGATTTACTTACATATGGTAGAGTTCTACTAGCTCTTGGGTTAGCTTCTAAAAGATAAATTTTTTCATCTTTTATAGCTAATTGAAGGTTTGCTGCACCAACAACTTTCAAAGCTTTTGCTACTTTCTTTGAAATACTAATTATTTCCTTTTCAGTTTTTTTGTCTAACGATTCAGGAGGCATAACGCAAGCACTGTCCCCGGAGTGTACGCCTGCCATTTCAATTTGTTCCATTATAGCGCCAATTATTACATTCTTACCATCAGAAATCAAATCTACATCTAGTTCAACTGCACCTTCTAGAAATTTGTCAACTAGTACTGGCTTGTCAGGTGTTGCATGAGTTTCTAACTTTAGATATTTTTTCAATTGAGTCTTATTGTGAACAATCTCCATTCCTCTTCCTCCCAAAACGAATGATGGTCTAACAAGAACAGGATATCCTATTTTCTCAGCATATGAGATAACTTGTTCTGAGTTTTCAGCAGCAGCCCACTCAGGCATGTTGATACCTGCCTTTTCCATTAGTTTTCCACACTTACCACGATCTTCTGCCAAATCCATATCACGAACTGTAGTTCCAAGTATTTTCGTCTTTAACTTTTCATCCTTAATGTATTTCTCAATGTGTGCTGCCAAATTAACTGCAGTTTGACCACCTAATTGTAAAATAATTCCATACGGTTTCTCTAAATCTAGAATTTCGAATATAGCTTCTCTATCTAGAGGCTCAAAGTATAGTCTATCTGAGGCGTCGAAATCGGTTGAAACAGTCTCAGGATTATTATTTACCACTACTGCGTCATATCCTGCATTTCTTGCAGCTTGCACACCATGCACTGTAGAATAATCAAATTCAATTCCTTGTCCTATACGTATTGGTCCGGAACCTAGGATAACAATACTTTTTCCAGTTCTAAATTTTGTTTTCTGGTCGGCATATGTAGAGTAGAAGTATGGCGTTTTTGCTTCGAATTCGCCAGCACAAGTATCAACCATAAGGAAGCTTGATATTATTCCCAATTTTTTTCTCTTATTCCGGATGATATCCTGTTTTATTCCAGTTAGATGGCTTATATGTTTATCTCCAAAGCCATTCTCTTTGAGTGTAGTCAAAAGTTCATCTGACAACTTATTTTTAGCCTTAATAGCTTCAATTTCTAATCTAACTAGTTTAGCTATTCTTTCTATAAAGAAAGCATGGAATTCAGTTATCTCACATACTTTTTCTATACTTTTCTTTGTAGCACTTTCCTTCTTCAAATAGGTCCATATTGCTAGTAATCTTTGGTCGTTTGGTTTACTAAGTTTGGTATTTAGCTCCTTTTCACTCCAATTCAAGTTTTCAGGGTATCCTTCCCCTTGACCAATAGATCTCCAAGCTTTCATCAGCGACTCCTCAAAGGTTCGTCCAATGGACATAGTTTCACCTGTTGACTTCATTTGAGTTCCTAGCTCTCTATCTGCTAGCTTGAACTTGTCAAATGGCCATCTTGGTATTTTTGTTACTATGTAATCAATAGATGGTTCAAAGGCAGCACTTGTGTTTCCTGTTACTCTATTAGATAATTCATGTAATTTATACCCTAAACACAACATTGCTGCAATTCTTGCTATTGGAACGCCAGTTGCTTTGGAGGCCAGTGCAGATGATCTTGAAACACGAGGATTAACTTCGATTAAGATATAGTCTTGAGTTTTCGAATTATATGCAAATTGTACATTACAACCCCCCACGATTCCTAAACTTTTTACAACTTTCAATGCAGAAGTACGTAATTTTTGATATGCTCTTTCAGGTAATGTTAGAGATGGTGCAACAACAATAGATTCCCCCGTATGTACACCCATAGGGTCTAAATTTTCCATTGAACAAACAATAATTGCATTGTTATCTTCATCTCTCAAAACTTCAAACTCAAATTCTAACCAACCTAAAATGGATTCTTCAACTAGAAGTTGTTTTACTGGTGAGAGAGCTAAGCCTCTTCCAGCTATAATTTCTAGTTCTTCCTCATTGTAAGCAATTCCTCCACCTGTACCTCCCAAAGTAAATGCAGGCCTAATTACTACAGGATAGTTTAATTTTTCAGCTAATTTCAATGATGCATCAATAGTAGTGGCGATACCACTCTTTGCCACAGGTTCTCCGATTTCTACCATTCTCTTACGGAATAAATCTCTATCTTCCGCCATCTCAATAGATTTTAGAGAAGTCCCTAGAAGTTTCACTCCATGTTTCTTCAGCACTCCCTTTTCATTTAATCCTACTGTCAAGTTGAGACCTGTTTGACCACCCATTCCAGGAATTATAGCATCAGGTTTTTCTTTTTCAATTATTTTTTCAACAGATTCTACCGTCAAAGGTTCAATGTAAACAATGTCTGCAGTGTCTGGATCAGTTTGTATCGTAGCTGGATTTGAATTCACAAGGACGACAGTATGGCCAGCTTCTCTTAGTGCTGAACAACACTGTGAACCTGAATAATCAAATTCAGCAGCTTGTCCAATAATTATAGGTCCAGCTCCAGGAACTAGGATTTTCATTTTATCCATTGATCATCTCTCCCACCTTCTCAAACAATATGTTTGCATCCATTGGTCCAGGAGCAGCTTCAGGATGGAATTGGACTGACCAGCAATTCTCTCCACTTATTCCCTCACAAGTACCATCGTTTAAATTTATGAATGTTTCTTTGATGTTCTTTGGCAATTTATGCAGCGCAAAACCATGGTTTTGAGATGTAATGTAAACGTCTTCAGTTTTAACATCCTTTACTGGTTGATTTCCTCCTCGATGTCCGTATTTTAATTTATAAGTCTGTCCACCAAGTGCAAGACCTAGAATCTGATGTCCTAGACATATTCCAATAGTTGGATATTCTTTAGTTAGTTCTTTTATTGTATTAACAACAGTTTTCATCTCTGGATGATCTGGATCACCAGGGCCATTACTCATGAATATTAAGTCAGGTTTTGTTTTTCTAACTTGTTCAGGAGTGTAGTTCCACGGTACAACTGTAACTTTATTTTTTTCAGCTAGATTAGTTACAATTGATTGCTTTACGCCCCAGTCAAAGAGAGTTACATTTGGTCCTTTCTTCCCTTTTTTGTAAACTTTCTTTGTTGATACTTCAGCCACCAAGTTTGAATCCGAAGGCCATGCCATTTTCTTAGCTCGTTTAACACCTTCCTCCGGAGTTATTTTTCCATCATTACTGATAACTGCTCTGAGGGTTCCAGATTCTCTTGTTATGATTGTTAATTCTCTGGTATCTATTCCTTCTAGCCCGGGTATTTTTTCTCTTTTCAACCATTCATCAAAATTTTCCTCGCCTTGATGTGGGTGTCTACACCATTCCTTTACAATACAAGCTTTAGTCTGAATTTTTCCAGACTCATAATTTTCTTTATTACATCCATAATTTCCAATCTGTGGAAATGTGAACATCAGTATCTGACCAGCGTAGCTTGGGTCTGTAAGAGCTTCTTGATAGCCCGTCATTGATGTATTGAAAACAAGCTCTCCCTCTACTGTTCTTGGATAACCAAATGAGTCACCAAAAAAAACAGAACCGTTCTCTAGTGCAATCCATCCCTGCATCTAGGTAGAACTAGTTCGAGGGGGGCTTAAAACAGGAACGGTTAGAGACTCTCGAGGAACTCTCTTTCTGTGAAGTGTAGTTTAGCTGGAACTACTATGCTGTGCGGTTCTTTTCCGAGGTCTCTATTTGCTAAATATTTTAACTTTCCGTACCACAATTCTTGATCTTCCCTACCAACTCTTGCAGCAACAGCTACTTTCTTTTTTTCATCTATTCCAGCTTCAATCATTTGTTTAGCAGCTTGTGATGCAGTCATGTAAGTAGGTTCAGCTTCTGGGTCATCAGCCTTAATATCTAACAATACCAAAGTATGGTTTTCATTTTTCAAATTAGCTTTAATTTTATCGATAGGACTTAGTGGTTTGTAATTTCCCTCAGGGAGAACTAGTGTAGCTACAGGGCCAAAATTATAGTGCTGCAAACCTAGAACACCTGCGACAGCTGTCAAAACAGATGCATTATGTATTACGTTGGTTTCAACATTATTCTTTTTACATTGTAGTAACAAACTAACGTGTGTAGTAGCAGACAGTGAATCTCCAACAACTAGTAGTGCTACATTGGCTACCTTTGCTAATTCAATTAGTTTTTCGGGTTCTTCAACTTGACTTCTAGAGAGATGTATGGGTTTCTTTTGAGATTTTAATTCTATCCACTCTAAGGTGTCTTGATGAATTGGTGAAGTATAGGTTTCATAGAAAATGTGCTCTGATAAACTAAGGGCAATTATACCATCCATAGTTGTCGAGTTTGGTCCTCCAAGACCAAGACCTATCATTGTGAGCATGAAGTCTTATTTGAGGCTCTCTTAATTAGTTTCTATGACAGTATCACAAGATTCGTTAGAGTTTCAAACGGATCCTAAATCTTTTTTGGATATTACAAGTCATGTGCAGGATTTTGTTACAAGTTCAGATATCCAGAATGGTGTTTGCCATTTATTCATTAAACATACAAGTGCAAGTTTAGTTATTCAGGAGAATTATGATCCTTCGGTAAGGGAAGATTTTGAGACTATTTTTTCTAAATTAGCACCTGAAGATTTTCCTTATGTTCATAATATGGAAGGTAAGGATGATATGCCAGCACATATTCGTTCAGCTTTGACCAGTACTTCTGAAACAGTCCCTGTAGTTAATGGAAAATTGTCATTGGGTACTTGGCAAGGGATTTACGTGTGGGAACACAGAGACCAAACACATAATAGGAAGGTAATGGTTAGTATGGTTGGTGAATAATGGCAAAAGATCTGGTAGACGCGCTCTTTCTAACGATTAGGGTTATTGAGTCTGTTGGTAGAACCGTTGAATTTGCTGTCGGAGCCATAGAGAAAATAAGTGAGGCAAATTCCCGTAAGTCTCAAGAAAAAAAATATGATGTGGAATGGATAGACATTAAAAAAACAGAATGGATTGATGTCAACTGTAAAAATAACAAAAAATTATATGATGTAAATGGCAATATAATTGTAATTGGAAAGCCTAGTCCAAAAATACATACAATGGCTACGTATGATATGAATGGAAATCTAATAGAAGATTCTCCAGTAAAAGTTAAGAAAGCAGCGAAAAAAGTGATTTTTATGGATGTAAGGGACAAGAAAGATGAAAGAGGAAAATTGAAAAAACTGTATCGAGACGGCTACCTTTCCAAATCAAGATATAATTCACTCATGAAGGACTTAAACAAATAATGGAATTTAATCTGTACAAAGCAAACGCAATGAAAAAATTAGATGATGCTAAATCTAAAGGTTTAGTTGATGAAGGTGTAATCGAAGTTCTTAACGCATTTAATTCACATCCTGACATTTTTACTACATCGAGTTGTGCAGGAAGGTTACAACTCATAGTTCTTCCTGATATAGGTCGTAAAGATTCTGTTGAATTAAGGAAAACATGGCATAGGCCTGTTGAATTTGAAGAAGTTAAGAAAGCTCTCGACAATTTGAACATTCCTGCCAATTCAATTGTTATTCTTCAAGGTCAATCACCAATTTTTCATGTAGCTTGCAGAACTATGGAATTAGCTCAAAAATTTAGAGGAATTGTTCATAGTCAAGGATGGAAGTATTCTTCATTGATTACAGGTAATGAAGATAAATGGGTTGTAGAAATCCTTTCTGCAAATCGAATTGATAATTTGCTTTACCGTGACGGTGTCATTGACAAACCGAGTGATGAACGTCTAAAATTCATAATTGAAGAGTCAAACAAGATACTTATCAAAGCTCAGGCCAGGTTGGAAGCTTTAGAATATATACCATCTGGTTTATAGTCAAAGTATGAAGGCACTCTACTTTGAAGAGCACGGAGAAAGAGAGGTATTGCAGTATGGAAATTTACCAGATTTAGAAAATAAAGAAAATCATGTTTTAATCAAAGTAGAAGCATGTGCTTTGAATCACCTAGATGTATGGATTCGTAAAGGATGGCCAGGTCTCAATCTGGAAATGCCACATATCGGAGGTAGCGATGTTTCAGGTACTGTTGTAGAAGGTAGTGGACAATGGAAAGAAGGAGACAAAGTAGTTATTGATCCTGGTATCACTACAAAGCAGGATTCTTGGACAGAACAAGGTCTCGATAGTATGAGTCCCGGATATCGTATTCTTGGAGAACATATTAGTGGTGGATGTGCAGAATATGTATGTGTACCTGTAGGGAATGTTCATAAGCGCCCAGATGGCATGACTGCTACACAGGCTGCTGCACCACTTCTTGCAGGTTTAACGGCCTATAGAATGCTTGTAATCAGGGCAGGAATACAGAAAGGTGACAATGTTCTAGTAATGGGGTCTGGGGGAGGTGTTAATTCACTATCTATTCAGATTGCTAAACATTTCGGGGCAGAGGTTCATGTTGTTGCAGGTGGCTCTGAAAAGAAAGCTAAAGCAGAAGATTTAGGAGCATCATTTGTAGTAGATTACAAAGCTAATGATAATTGGCACAAAGAATTATTTCCAGTTATTGGTAGGAAAGGCTATGATATTGTAGTAGATAATGTTGGTAAACCAACTTGGACACGTTCTATTCAATTATCTGGCATTGGTGGAAGAATAGTTACTGTAGGAAATACAAAAGGCCCTATTGCTGAAACTGATATTAGACATGTATTTTCAAAACAATTGTCTATCCTTGGTTCGACAATGGGTTCACATGCCGATTTTGCGGAACTATTGAAACTATTAAATTCTGGAGCAATAAATCCAGTGATTGATTGTGAAATCTCTCTTTCAAATGGAGCAAAAGGTCATCAAATTTTAGAAGAAGGAACTATGTTTGGTAAAGTTGTTATTGTTCCAGATTAAGTGAATTGTTCAATCTTTTCAATTAAAGACGGTAAACGTACTGGTTTAGTTTCAAATTCATCAAAACCTCCGTCTAAAGCCTCTTGTCGATGTTCAGCCATTGCATTTGCAGTTAAGGCAATAATAGGTATACTAGTAGTATCAGAATTTTCTTTGATTTCTTTAGTAGCTTCAAGGCCAGTCTTTACCGGAAGACCCATATCCATTAGAATTACATCAGGTTTTTCACTTTGAGCCATGTCAATTGCTTCTTGGCCATCCACTGCAAAAATAACCTCATATCCCTTTTTCATTAGTCTTCTACTTAACATATCTTTGTTCATTTCATCATCTTCAACAAGTAAAATTGTGGTCATTATTTTTCCTCTTTAACCTCTACAGGTATAGTTATTGAAAAAGTTGTTCCCTTTCCTTCTTCACTTTCCACTTCCATTTTTCCTCCCATCATTTCGGTCATTTTCTTACTTATTGGGAGTCCTAATCCAGTACCTCCATAATCTTTTGCTGTGGATGCTTCAGCTTGTGTGAATTCATCAAACACTTTCCCTAGTTGTTTTTCATTCATACCAATTCCAGTATCTGTAACTGCAAACCTGACATCTTTTTCAATCGTATTTATGGACAAGGTAACTGATCCTTCCTTCGTGAATTTTGCAGCATTGCTTAACATATTGAAGAGTATTTGCCTAAGCTTAGTTTGGTCATTCTTTAGCTTTTCAAATGTAGCATTATTTTCTAAAATAAATTTGTTGCCATTTTTCTCAACCAAGGGTTTAGCTGTAGCCTCAATTTGGGCCAAGTGCTTTACAAACTCGAATTCTTCAATGTGTAAGTCCATTTTTCCAGCTTCGATTTTTGAAAGATCAAGTATGTCATTAATTAATGTAAGAAGATGTTCACCAGATGATTGTATTTTAGCTAAATCTGCTGCATAACTTTCTAGTTCATCATCTTCAGCTTCTTCCATCAACATTTCACTATATCCTAGTATTGCATTCAATGGTGTTCTCAATTCATGACTCATATTGGCTAAGAAATCAGATTTTGCCTTACTTGCATTTTGAGCTTGTTCTCTCAATATTTTCAATTCTTCCGTTTTTACATAGTCTATTCTATCTTTGTATTCATTAGATCTCTTTACAAAAACACTGTAAACAAAAGGCATGATTAGTAAATATGGAATTTGTGAACCAGTTATAATTTCCATTTCTAAGAGGTATATCAGAAATCCAACTACGGTTGTTGTAACGATGAAAAAACTGTTCAGAAAATTAACAGGATATATTGTAAAAAATAGAAGTGTTAATAGAGGAAGCGCAGCTTCACCAGGACCAAAGAAGGCCTCTTTGTCCATTGAATAATGATATGCACCATTAGCCATTAGTGCAGGAATTACAAAAGTGAAATAATGTTCATAATACTGTTCACGATATTTTTCAGATAGAAGTAAGAAATAAACTGTAACTGAAGCAATAGCATGAACTAAAACATAGATTGGTTGAATACCTAATTGTTTCAAGTCATCTAATATTACTAGTAAAAATATCAGATGTCCTAATAACATTAGATTCCAAATATAATTCCTGTTTTTTTCTAATTTCACTTTCTTGTATTCTTTTTCTAAATTATCATTATTGAAAGTGCACGTCAGGCGATTGATACTTTCTTCACCCTCTAACATTATAATTCCCTATGTTCCACAATATTTAAGAATATAACCTATACTGCCTACTTGGTTGATACATATGGAAGGTTTTGATGATGATGAATGGGCTGAGATGCAGGAAATGTATATCAATCATACTTCAAAGGAATTAGAAAAGATTAAGTCAGAGTTAACATTAGAGTCTATTGATTCTATTCGTACTTTTGGTCATAATATCAAGGGTAGTGGAGGGATGTATGGATTTGATGAAGTTACTAAAATTGGTTTGTTGATAGAAACAGCAGCAAAAGCAGATGATCTGGAGTCTATAAAATCAAATCTCAAAGATTTAGAAAACTTTTTGCAGTCTAAGAGATAATTCAGCATCAATTTCTAATAATAAAGTTCTATGCGGTAGTTATGACTGATGATGATTTGCCAAATATAATTGCTGTGGACGATGATTTTGCAGTGCGCATGGCAATGGATTTTATGTTCAAAAAATGGCCAGAATATAATTTAATTTTAGCAGAAGATGCAAAAGATGCTTTATCTAAACTAGAGGAACGAGATTACATGATGATGTTTAGCGATATAAATATGCCAGAAGTCTCAGGACTCGAATTACTGGAGATTGTTAAAGGCAAATATCCTGAATTACCTGTTTTTATGTTAACCTCAGAAACAGACATTCAAAATTCAATTACAGCTTTTAGACATGGTGCAATGGATTATCTTTTGAAACCACCAACTGTTAGTAGCATCAAAGGTGCTATAGATAAGACAGTGGAATACCTTGAAGAAAAGGCTGAGAAAGAAAAAGTTGATATGACTGATTTCAAGCAAATGGTTGAGAATTTCTCGCCAGAAGAAATGGGTCTAACCAAATCAGGATCAAAGAATACTGAATTTACAAAATTAGTTAATGTTCTTCAAGAAAAATTGATACATCCAGGAAAAGTAGGCCGAGTTCATAATCTTTTTTTACTTTCTAAATCTGGTATTGTTATCAGCAATTTATCAGCTAATGAAGTGGAAGAAACTGATGCAGATATTTTGGGAGGAATGTTTACTGCTGTAAAGAATTTTATGGAAGATGCCTTCAGTGCCCGTAGTGATTCTTCACTAAATGACATACAATTTGGTAATTTTCATATAACTTTTGCTTCTGGTGCATATTCTGAGTTAGCTGTTGTTTATACGGGTATAATTAATCAAGCATCTGAAGAGGCTATTGCAGATACACTAATTGCTTTTGAGTTAGAGAATATTAAGACATTAGAAAACTGGGATGGTGATCTTTCAAGATTATCGACAGCAGCAGATTATTTAGAGAAATTATTTGCAGATATTGATAAAGAGAAGAATTAATTCTTTTTCAATCTTGCAATAATATGGCTTGTACTAGGTCCATAAAATTTTACTCTTTCAAACTTTTCTACTGTAAAGCTATTTTGAAACATCAAATCAGAGAAATTTTCAGGTATTGCTCCCCAGTCACTTCTACTCTTAAAACCTAACCAATTGTTTC